>JASFUL010000051.1:0-17434 GCA_050050315.1 Gemmatimonadota bacterium | reverse complement strand
TGCCCTTCGGCGGGTCGGGCTCGCTCGGATGGCGGCCGCGTGGAGTGCGCGGGCGACGGCCGTCCGGCTGGGGACCGATACGCTGCCTCTCCTGGCGGTGGGCGGCCGAGACACGCTCGCGACGGCCCCGGACGGGACGTCGCTGCTGGAGCGTCTCTCGAGAGAGTTCTTCATGGTGATCCGGACTTCGGGCGACTCCCCGGTCGTGGGGGTGTCCGCGCGGCGTCTGCTGTGGGCCCTGGAGCCCGTCGCTCGCGTGGGCACGGCTCGGACGGTGCTGGCGGCGGGCGGAGCCGCTCCCGCATCCGGGCGGGTGGACGCCTCGGCCTTCTTCGTCGTCACGGAGGCCGACGGGGACGCCTGCGCTCCCTGGGCCCGCCAGCTGGACTCCCTGGCGACCGTCCGTCCCGTTCCCCTCTCCGTGGGATCCTTCGTCACGGGGACCGGCGACCTGCGATCGGAGTCCGGCCCGGCGCTCCGCGTCGGCCTGCTCGGCCCGGACTCGCTCCTGGCCCGGCTTCCGTCGTTTCCGCCGGGTCGGGTCACGCCCCTCCCCCGGACGGGGGCCGCGACCTGCCTGGACGCTCCCGGGAACTGGGGCTCGCCGTCGGACCCTCTGGGCCCCTGCGGGAAGCGGTGGGTCTCGATCGCGGTTGCGGGCTCCCTCACGCTGGACGGGGGCGAGGGGCAGGGCGTCGTGGTCGTCCGCGACGATCTCGTCCTCCGGGGGGGCGCCCGCCTGGCCGGACTGGTGCTGGTGGGGGGCGATCTGACGGTGGAGGGAGGCTCCGGGGTCCGGGGGATGGTCCGGGTGGGGGGAGACGCGACCCTGGACTCGGGCAGCCGGATCACGGGAGCCGCCTGCCCGGTCCTCGCGGCGCTCGCGGGCGCCGCACCACTGCGTCGGCCCCTGGCGCTCACCGATCCCCTCCTGACCGGTCGCTGACGGCGTTCCCGCCGCAGGGGGACCCGCCGGGAAAAGATTTCCGCCACCCGGCAGGATGTGGTGTCCAGCGTGCTTCCCGGACCCCGCAATCCCGCATAGCCACAGGGTTTCAGGGGTGGCATGGAACTCGTACCCACCACCCTTCCGGAATCACGTTCAGACCCCTGAGGGGGCATGGAGCATCGAAGAGGATTCACCCTGATCGAGGTCGTCGTCGTCATCAGTGTCGGCGCCGCCCTCCTGACCCTGGCCGTCGCCGGCTTCGGCGGCGTCCGGTCGCGGTACGCGGTCCGGGAGGCCCGCGCCTCGTTCGCGGCGCTCCACGCCCGCACCCGTGCCCACGCGATCGAGTTCGGACAGACCGTCGAGCTCCACGCCGACGCCGCGGGAGATTCGATATGGATCGAGCGGAACGACACGATCCTCGAGGCGGTGAGGCTGGGCAACGAGCTCGGCGTCGACCTCCTGTCGGACGTGTCCGTCCTGACCCTCTGCATCAACTCGCGTGGCTACGGGGATTCGGGCTGCTCCTCCTTTTCCGCGCCCCTGTCGCTCTACTTCGCGGCCGTGGGCGACACGGCCCGGCTCGAGGTGTTTCCCCTCGGTCAGCTCAGGTACGCGGAGGTGACTCCGTGAGCCGCGCGCGCGTGGGCCTCGCCCGTTCCGCGGACGGCTTCACCCTGGTGGAGATCGTCGTAGCCCTCGTCATCCTGACCGTCGGCGTGCTGGGCCTCGCGGGAACGACCGCCCTGGTCGTCCGCCAGGTCACCGCCTCCAGGATCGCGACGGAGAGAACGGTCGCGCTCCAGTCGGCCATCGAGCAGGTCCGGGCCGTCGACTACGACGTACTCGACGGCGCGTCCAGCGACACCGTCGGGAGGTTCACCGTGAGCTGGAAGGTCAGCGACGCGGGCCGGTCGAAGCTCGTCCAGTTCGTCATGACGGGGCCCGGAATGAGGTCCGTTCCCGGGACGCTCGGAATGATCGGCTCCTCGGTGACGGACACGTTCACATACAGGATGATCCGGCCATGACGCGGGATCGTCGCGGCTTCACGATCGTCGAGCTTCTGACCGTCGCGGTCCTCGGCTCGCTCCTGCTGTTGGCCGTCTACCAGATCCTGGTGACGAACCAGCGGACGTATCGGGAGAACGCCGAGCAGGTCAACGCCCAGCAGACTCTCCGGGTGGCGATGGACATTCTGGCGGCCGAGCTACAGGAGATCAGCACGGCCGGAGGGGATCTGGTCACGGTCTCGACGACCAGTCTGGACTACTGGGCCCTGTCCCGCTTCGGCCTCGTGTGCGGAATCGACTACGGTCCCCCGGTGGTGCTGACGGTTCGGAAGGCGGAGGCCTTCTTCGACTCGGGCGACCGGATCATCGTCTTCGCCGACAACGACGAGGACTTCACGACGGACGACGCGTGGATCCCGGCGCTCGTGACGGCCATCGACACGACGGGCGTCACGTGCGACGGAGAGGTGGCGCAGGATCTCACCTTCGGCGCCCAGCAGGCGCGCTTCACGGCCGACTCGGTGCGAACGGGCGCGCCCATCCGGAGCCAGGTGGCGAGCCGGGTCGGGAAGGTCGAGTACGGCGGCCAGCCCTATCTCGCCCTCGAGCGGAACGGCGTGACCTCGCCCATCGCGGGGCCCCTCGACGGACTCCGGTTCGACTACTACGACGAGGACGGCAACACGACCGGCAACGCCTCCGAGGTCCACCGGATCGAGGTCTCCATCGCCGCAGGCACGCGGCTGACCATGACCGTCTATCCCCGCAATTGACGCGATGCACCAACGGACGACGGAAGATCCCATGAGCACTCAACGCGCAAGACCACGCCCGTCCGCTTCCGGCGGCTTCGCGCTTCCCGCGGCCATCTTCGCCATCGTCGTGGTCGGCGTACTCGTCACGGGCGGCTTCTTCGTCGCCCGCCAGGAAGCCAGGATCGGGACGGCCGAAGAGCACGCCCAGCTGGCCTTCTACATGGCCGAGCGGGGGCTCGCCGACGCCGTCGACAGCCTGAGTGCTCAGACCCTCACGAGCCTCCCCATCTGGGACACGCTGAGCGTCAGCGACACCCTGGACTCGGGCATCGTGGACGTCATGGTCACGCGGACGGCGGAACGGATGTACTTCCTCGACGGGACGAGCCGCATCACGGGTCGCGGACAGCTCGGCGGAGCCACCCGGCGGCTCGGGATGGTGGCCCGCCTGTTCACCGCCCTCATCGATCCCCCGGCGGCCCTGGCGACGACGGGCAACCTGCGGGTCGGCGGAAGCTCGATCATCAACGGGAACGACTCCACCCCGACCGGCTGGGGCGCGTACTGCAACCCGTCGAACTACGTGGACAAGCCGGGGATCATCATCGACGAGACGGACAGCATCGCCTACTCCGGGAGCGCCTACGAGATCGACGGCGAGCCGGAGATCCAGGAGGACACGACGTTGACGCCGGACAGCCTCCTGACGTTCGGCGAACTGGAGTGGGAGGATCTGGTGGCGATGGCCGACATCGACCTCTCCGTCTACCTGACGTCGAGCGCTCCGACGATC
The DNA here is from genome assembly GCA_050050315.1 of Gemmatimonadota bacterium. Lineage (GTDB taxonomy): Bacteria > Gemmatimonadota > Gemmatimonadetes > Longimicrobiales > Gaopeijiaceae > JASFUL01. The sequence goes on along the minus strand of JASFUL010000051.1, from coordinate 13,924 downwards.
TCGCCCGCCGCGGACTCGGTCCAGCTCCCCGACGGCAGCTGGGTGTGCGACATCTCGGACTACACGGTCTGGGGAGACCCGGTCAACCCGGGCGGAGCGTGCGGGAACTACTTCCCCATCATCTACGTGGACTCGCTCCACTCGAATCCCCTGAAGCTCCAGGGCAACGACTACGGGCAGGGCATCCTCCTCGTGGGACACGACCTCCGGGTGTCGGGCGGATTCACGTTCTACGGGCCCGTCATCGTGAAGGGGACGTTCGACACCTACGGAACCGGCGGACACGTCCGCGGGGGCGTGATCGCCGCGAACGCGAACTTCGACCAGTCCGAGGTGCTCGGAGACGCCGTCGTCCAGTTCTCCTCCTGCGGCGTCGAACGCGCGCTCCTGGGCAACTCGAACCTGACCCGGATGAAGCCGATCGCCGAGCGCAGCTGGGTCGACCTCTCGAACATCGCCAACTGACTCAAACGAGCTGAGACATGGGTCTCTTCGGACGGAACAAGTCGTCGATCGGCCTCGACATCGGGTCGGGGTTCGTGAAGGTCGTCGAGGTCGATCACTCCGGTGATGCGCCCCGGGTCTCCAGGGTGGCCATGCGTCCCCTCCTCCCCGACACGATCGTCGAGGGGGAGATCATGGACTACCAGGTCGTGTCCGACACCGTCTCCGGGCTCTTCCAGGAGATCGGGAAGAAGGGCTCGAACGTGGTCACGGCCATCGGGGGCCACGACGTCATCATCAAGAAGATCGAGATGGACCGGATGAGCGAGGAGGACGCGCGGGAGGTCATCCGTTGGGAGGCCGAGCAGCACGTCCCCTTCGACATCAAGAGCGTCGAGCTCGACTTCCAGATCCTCAACCCCGACGAGGAGGGCCTGCAGATGGAGGTCCTCCTCGTGGCCGCGAAGCGGGAGCTCGTGGACAACAAGGTGAGCCTCCTGGTGGACGCGGGGGTCACGCCTTCGGTCATCGACGTCGACGCCTTCGCCATCCACAACGCCTTCGAGCACAATCACCCGGACGGGATGCGGGGCGTGGTCGCCCTGGTCAACGTCGGCCACGAGGTGACGAACGTGAACATCCTCGAGGACGGCGTCCCGATCCTGACGCGGGAGATCCCGTTCGGCTCCCGGCGAGTCCGCGAGGACCTCCAGCGGGAGCGCGGCCTCACGGCGGAACAGGCCGAGGCGGTGGTCCAGGGCGCCGACCAGGTGACGGACCTCCAGCACTTCGTGGACGCGAGCGCGGACGAGGTGGCTGTGGGGATCGAACGCGCCGCCGCCTTCCTCATGACCCGCCAGAGCGACGAGGGACTGGGGAAGGTCTTCCTCAGCGGGGGCGGTGCCCGCATTCCGGGCATGGTGGAGACCCTCGGAACACGCATGAACGTAGAGACCCGGCTGGTGAGCACGTTCGAACGAGTGGACGTGGCGCCGGACGCGGCGGGCGACATCGACCTGGAGGCGGCGGCTCCCATGCTGCTCCTCCCCCTCGGGCTCGCCCTTCGCGAAGCCTGATGCCATCAGCGACGAGCTGACCCGTGATCAGAGTCAATCTCCTTCCCGGCGGAAAGAAGCGTAAGGCGCGCTCCGGCGCGCTGCCCAAGCTCCCGAGCTTCGGGGGTGAGGGACCCGTGGACCTCTGGATGCTCGCACTCCTCCTCGTGCCTCTCGTGGGGCTCCTGGGGGCGGGCTGGATGTACTGGTCCGTCACGAGCGAGCAGGAAGAGGTCGCGGTTGCGCTCGAAGCCGCGGTGCAGGACTCGATCCGCTACTCGGACATCCGGGAGCAGACCGACCTCCTGACCGCACGAGCCGACTCGGTGACCCAGAAGGTCGCCATCATCCAGGAGATCGACGAGGGCCGCTACGTGTGGCCCCACATCCTGGACGAGGTGGCCCGGGCCCTCCCGGACTACACCTGGCTGACGGCGCTCCTGCAGACCAGCGGGGGCACCGAGCCCGTCTTCCAGTTGATGGGCCAGGCCGGCAACCCGTTCGCCCTCACCGTCTTCATGGACCAGCTCGAGGCGTCCGCCTTCATCCGGAACGTGACGATGGTGCAGGCCACACAGGTCCAGGACCGGGAGTCCGGGCAGGTGGTCTACGATTTCGAGCTCGAGGCCGAGTACGAGCAGCCCCCGCTGGAATACCTCGAGACCGTCCCGCTCTTCGGCGGAGGCGGACCCCGTGACGAGACTCTCGCGGCCGACACGGCCCCGGGAACCGAGTGACGCAGAGAGGACGAAATGGCGCTTCTGCCAGGTGAACCGAAAAAGCGCAACGCGATCCTCGCCATCATCGCGACCCTCGCGGTCGTCGGGCTGGCGTACCAGTACCTCTATACGCCCGCCACGGACGAGGTCGCCCTCGACCGGGAGCGGCTCGAGGGGCTCGAAGCGGCCAACCGCTCGGCCCAGCTCACCTACGCTCGGGGCGGCGGGAACATCGAGGAGCAGCTCGCGCTGTACGAGCGTCACGTGATGCAGCTCGAGGAGCTGATCCCGGCCAGCGAAGAGGTCTCCGCGCTGCTCAACAGCATCACGGCCGAGGCGAGGGCGGCCAACGTCGAGCTCGCCAACATCGCTCCGGAGGGGAAGCAGCCGGGCACGTACTACACCCGCGACTCCTACGGAATGCAGGCGATCGGGGAGTACCACGACGTCGGGCGCTTCCTGACGTCCATCGCCTCGCTCCCCAGGATCATCACCCCGCTGGACCTGGACCTCAGCCAATTCTCCAACCCGGCCGTCTACGCCGACCGGATGCAGGACCCGGTCCAGGTCACGTTCCGCATCGAGACGTTCGTCCTGCCCGACGAGGGCCAGGGACCGCCGCCCGCCGCAGTCGGCGGGCAGGGAGGTAGTGAGTGATGGGCACCGTACGAGTCATCGTCCGAAGCACCCTCCTGATGGGGCTGTCCTGCGCGCTCCTGCCAGCCTTCCCGGCCGCGATCGCGGCCCAGGAGGAGGTGCAGGAGGCCGGTGCCGCCCGTCCGCCCGGGCCTTCCCGGGCTGCGCGGCCGGCGACCGAGCTCGTCTTCGAGCGGGAGGTCTTCGCCTACCCGACCTTCCAGCGGCGTAACCCGTTCCGGCCCCTCGTGGGTGGGGACTCGGGGCCGCGGTTCGAGAGCATGAGCGTGCAGGGGATCGTCTACGTCGCGGACAACCCCTCCCAGAGCATGGTGCTCATGCTCGCCGGAGGCGGAGGCACGACGGAGGCCCAGTCCCGGCGTCTGCGGGCGGGCCAGGGGTGGGGGAACGTGCGGGTCCTCGAGATCCGCCGGACCGAAGTGACGGTGGAAGTCGAAGAATTCGGGATCACGGAGCAGAGAATCATGCAGTTGCCGACTCGGGGCCAAGGAGGCTCATGATGTCCTCGATCTTCGCCCTCTGGACGGGGCTCGCACTCGGTCTCGGTGGTCCCGTCACGGGGCTCGCCATCTCACCGGAGGCCGAGCAGACCCGCGTCGTGATCTCGGTGGACGGAGACGTCCAGTACCGGGACTTCACCATGGAAGGGCCCAGCCGCCTCGTGGTGGACGTGTTCGGGGCGCGCCACGCGCTCCCACGCGACAACTACCTCGACATCCACCGGGGCGGTGTGCGCTCGGTGCGCACCAGCCAGTACTCGGCGGACGTCGTGCGTGTCGTGCTGGAGCTGGAGCAGACCGTCCCCTACGAGATCGTCCCCGAGGAGGGACGCATCCGGATCAGCCTGTTCAGCGAGGCCGCCCCGTTCGAGCCCTGGGAGACCGGAGGCTCCGTACGGGTTCCGGCCGCGTCGGGCGAGGCGGACGTCCCGGAGACGGCGGACCGGGAGCCCCCGGCCGGGACCACGGCGGACGAGGGCGCCGCCCAACGGTCGCTCGAGCCACTGCCCCAGCAGCCACAGGCCCGGCGCATCACGGTGAATTTCCCCAACACGCCGGTCGGCGAGGTTCTCCAGACCTTCGCGGACTTCTCCGGCCGCTCGATCGTGGCCGGGCAGAACGTGACGGGGGCGATCACGGCCACCATCGACGACCAGCCCTGGGACCAGGCGCTCCGGACCATCCTGGAGGTCAACGGCTTCCGGGCGCTGGAGCTCGAGAACGGCATCATCCGGGTCGACAACGTCGAGAACCTGAGCACGCTCGAGCAGGTCGAGCCGGTCAGCAGCCGGGTCTACAAGGTCAACTACGCCACCGCCCAGGAGATCCAGAACGCCCTCCAGGGGCTCGTCACCGAGCGGGGGGCGGTCGAGGCCGCGCAGGGCTCCAACGCCGTCATCGTCACGGACATCCAGCGCGTCCACGACATGGTGGGCCAGCTGATCGCGGACCTGGACCGCAGGACCCCCCAGGTGACGATCCAGGCCAAGATCATCTTCGTGAACCGGACCGACCTGAACGAGTTCGGGATCACGTACGACCTGAAGGACTCGGCGGGGAACCAGCTGAACGTGGTGACCCCCGGCGCCGTGGACGAGGACGGCGACGGCGTCATCGAGCTTCCCGATGAAGAGGTCCCGATCGGCGAGAACGTGGTCTCTCTGGGCGGCAGCTCGGTCGCGGCCCTCGGGAACGCAAACCAGCGGGTCGTGGCGCCGGCCCTGACGCTGCTCAACTCGCTGATCGTCGGGCGGCACACCCTGATCACCTTCGTCGAGGCCCTCCGGAGCGTGAACCTGAGCGACATCCAGGCCGCGCCGCTGGTGAGGGTGGCGGACAACAACGAGGCCGAGATCCAGGTCGGTGAGCGGACGCCCCTGCGGGTGGTGGACGCCCAGGCGGCCGGCGGCGCCGGGCCCGGCGGACTCCCCCAGGCGAACGTCCAGATCGAGGAGACCGGCGTGATCCTGCGGGCCACGCCCCACATCACGGCCAACAACGACATCCTCCTGGAGCTGCACGCGGAGCGCTCGGCGCCCCAGCTCGCCGAGTCCGACGCGGGCTTCATCTTCACGACCCAGCAGGCTCAGACACGGGTGCTGGTGCGGGACGGGCAGACCGTGGTGATCGGCGGATTGACCGTGACGGAGACCAACAGCGTCCAGTCCGGGATTCCGCTGCTGATGGACCTCCCGGTGCTGGGGAAGCTGTTCCGTGTGACCCGGGAGTCCCAGATCCAGCGGGACCTGATCATCCTGGTCACCCCGCACATCGTGCAAGACGAACTCTGATCCGCGCCTGACGCCGAGAAGAGCAGAGGCCGATATGATGAAGCCATCGAGGGCGAGACGCGCGACGCTGATACGGTTGGGTGTCGTCGGGGTGTCCGTGGGGCTGGTCGGAGTCGCAGCCTGCGACGGTCCGAACCGCTTCACGGGCCCCGGGATCGACGGGGGAGGGGGCGCGGCCGGCGCGCCGACGGTGGACATCACGGAGGTCCGATCCTCCGTGCCCGTCGGGGACTCGTTGCTGGTCCAGGCCTCCGCCCGCGACGGTTCGGGCATCGTGAGCATGACCTTCAGCGGTCGAACGCTGAGGGGAGACCCCGACCTCGGGACGGACGAGTCGGTGGACCGCTTCGAGTCGCGCTCGGTGTCGTTCGAGGACGCGCCGACGGACACGACCGTCTCGCGATTCCTCCAACCCGTGGCCGGTGACGACACGCGAGAGACCTCGTGGATCGTGGTGGAGGCGACGGACGAGGACGGGAACGTCGGAGTCGACAGCGTCGCCGTCATCGTGGGTGGCCCCGCCGTCGAGTTCCTGAACCTCGCGGCCCCGCAGTCGGGGACCGACCTTCCGATCCAGGTGCGGGCGAGCGACCCGGACGGAGTCGCTTCGATCCGGGTCAACGTGGGCGGGGCCATGGACACGGTGCTGCTGCGGGAGTTCTCGCCGGTGGAGGACTCGGTGGCCCTGGACACCCTGCTCTTCGTCCCGGGTGACCTGACCGGGACCCTGGAAGTGATGGCGGAGGCCGCGAACACCCGCGGCGTGTCCGGTTTCACGGCCACCCGGATGCTCGAGGTGGCGCAGGGCGGGGGGACCGACAACACGCCGCCGTCCCTGACGGTGACCGCCGAGTCGCCGAGGCGCCTGGAGATCCAGAGCAACGTGGCGGTCTCGCTGATCGGGCGTGACAACGTGGGGGGCAGCGGCGTGCGCACGGCGGGCATGACGGTGCTGGGCATCTCGCCCTCCCGCTCCGACACGCTCCTCCACGACACGACGGTCACGTTCGCCCGGCCGCGGTCGGGCACCGTGGCCCAGGAATTCCTCTTCAGCCCCTTCAACGTCGACTCCCTGGCGATCCCGGACACCCTCATCTACGAGGTGACCGGCTACTTCGTGGACGAGTCCGGCAACTGCTCGGCGGCGACGGCCTCGGACGAGGAAGGGTCCCTGCCGTGCACGAACCTCTCGGTCTCCGACCAGACGGGCGTGGTGGCCCAGGGGATCCCGGGCCAGCGGCTCGAACGGGAGATCGTGTCGGGGCGCACGGTTCTGCTGCCGGCCGGTGGTCGCGTGATGGACGCGGCGGTCGACACGCTGCGCGAGAACCTGTTCCTCTCCAACATCGACCGGAACCGGATCGAGGTGTTCCGGCTCCCGACGCAACGCTTCGCGAACGCCATCGGCGTCGGCTCGGCCCCGTGGGGCCTGGCGCTGGTGAACGACTTCAGCCTTCCGGATCCCGACTCGCTGGTCGTGGCGAACTCCAACGGCACGAACCTCGAGCTCGTGGACCTCGACCAGGAGGTGGCCCGCCCCGACGAGCGCTTCTTCTTCAGCGACGTCGTGATGTTCGACGTCCGCGTCGACGTGGGCGAGTCGGGCATCAACGTCGACGTGACGGCCACGCCCGACCTGGGCCGGATCCAGTTCAGCGACCGTCCGCAGTACATCGCGGTGGACACCTTCGGCAACCGCATCTTCTCGACGCTGGCCGTCGAAGGGGCCAACGAGATCGGGACGGTCCGCAAGTCCTTCTTCCTGCCGGGGTGGGAGCAGCCCGAGACGAAGATCTTCGTCGAGCACGCCCTCACCACGCAGGCCGAAGACGCCTTCGCCCTGGCCCACGTGGACGCCGCCGGAGCCAACGGCAGCGTCCTCACCATCGTCGACCACACCCCCGGCTTCCCGGACGACCTCATCGTCGTGCAGATCGACTTCGCCCGTCAGAGCATCGCGGACGTAGCGCCGGCCCTCGAGGCCGCCGGATCCGACGCGGTCGTGCGGGACGGGAACTGGGACTTCGGATCCGTCGGGTTCGAGGACACGACGTTCGTCGCGGCCTCCGGTGACGGAACCATGGTCGTGATCGGCGAAGGTGCCCAGCCCGCGCAGGCACGGGTCCTCCTCCACGAGGCGGGGCCGTCGTTCACCACGAACCTGACGGGGAGCATCCGCGTCGCGGACCTCATCACGAACCGTCCCGGCCCGGTGCGGGGGATCGGCCTGAACTACGACGGCACGCTCGGCGTCGTGCGCGGGGACGAGGAGGTGGCGTTCTTCGACAGTGGGCTGCGGAAGCAAGGTGGCGTGGTGCTGCCTGGAGGATCCGGAGCGGCGCTGCATCCGCTGCACGTCAACCAGAAGACGCTCTTCAACCTGGGCGGCGTCCACAGCCCGGACACGCACCTCGCGTTCGTGGGGAGCGGGGACGGGACCATCGACATCATCGACACGTTCCGCTTCCTGCGGATCGGAAGCATCCGGATCCGGGATGTCATCTCGGGTCCCCTCCGGGCCGTACTTCCCTTCGACTCGGACAACCAGGATTTCACCTGCTCGCAGATCGTGGTGAGACATCCCGACAGCGGGGAGCCGATCGGGAACGCGACCCAGCTCTACGAGGGGGGCAACTTCAACGCCATCGTCCCGAACTCCGTGACGGACGAGCGGTGCGTGGTGGTCAAGCTGTTCGCGGTCACGGACGTGGGTGGCGTGGTGGTGGTGGACGTCCGCAAGGGCGACGTCCTGCGCTTCCATCCCCAGCGGCGCTGACGGGCCTCCCGGCCCCGGTCGCCAAGGCGCCCCCGGCGGACTCTCCGCCCGGGGGCGCCGCCGTTCTCCAGGTCCCCGATCGCCGCGGCCGGGGTTGTACGTCCGGCCCCGTGGCTCCAGCGTAGGACCCTGGACCACCCTCGGGACCGAGGACATCGATGAGACGACTCTCCTTCCGCACCGGCGGCGAGAGCCACGGGCGTGGCCTCGTGGCTCTCCTGGAGGGCATGCCGGCCGGCCTGTCCCTGACCATGGAGCGCGACGTCGACCCCGAGCTACGGCGCCGACAGGGCGGGTACGGCCGGGGCCGTCGCATGCAGATCGAATCCGACAGGGCCGAGCTCCTCTCCGGCGTCCGTCTGGGCGAGACGCTGGGGTCGCCCATCGCGGTGCTCATCTGGAACCGGGACTGGGAAAACTGGACGACGGCCATGAGCCCCCTCCCCCCGGACCCCGGAGGGAACCCCAAGGCGCTGCGTCCACACTACCTGCCCCGGCCCGGCCACGCCGACCTCGTGGGCGTGCTCAAGTACGACCGCCGCGACACCCGGGACGTCCTCGAGCGCGCGAGCGCCCGCGAGACGGCGGCCCGGGTCGCCTGCGGGGCGATTGCGAAGCGGCTGCTCGCCGAGTTCGGGATCCGGGTCGGCAGCCACGTCGTCTCCATCGGCGACATCGAGGCGGAGTTGCCGGAAGAGCTCCCGACGGAGCTCAACGGCGCGGTGGACGACGATCCGCTTCGGTGCCTCGACCCTTCGGCCAGCGAGCGGATGAAGCACGCCATCGACCGGGCCAAGGAAGAGGGCGACACGCTGGGGGGCGTCTTCGAGGTCGTGGCCACGGGAGTCCCGGTTGGGCTCGGCAGCTACGTGTCGTGGGACGCGAAGCTCGATGGGAAGCTGGCCAGGGCCGTGATGTGCATCCAGGCCATCAAGGGCGTGGAGATCGGGCTCGGCTTCGAGAACGCCCGCCGCCCCGGCAGCCTGGTCCACGATCCCATCGTCCCGGCCGGGGAGCGCGAGCGGTCGGGCCGTCTGGGGCGGGCCTCCAACCGGGCGGGGGGCCTGGAGGGCGGGGTGACCACCGGAGAGGACCTGGTGGTCCGAGGGGCCATGAAGCCGATCAGCACGCTCCGGAGCCGTCTGCCGAGCGTCGACCTCCGGGACGGTTCGGTGGGAGACGCCGCGGCGGAGCGGAGCGACGTGTGCGCCGTTCCCGCGGCTGCGGTCGTGGGCGAGGCCATGGTGGCGCTCACGGTGGCCGACGCCTTCCTCGAGAAGTTCGGCGGCGACAGCGTGGGGGAGGTGCGCAGGAACTTCGGCTCCTACGTCGCGTACCTGACCGAGCGCGGATTCGGGGAGCGAGAATGACCCCAACCCCCTCTTCCTACCACGTCGTCCTGCTCGTGGGCTTCATGGGAAGCGGGAAGAGTACGGTGGGCTCCCGGCTGGCGGCGCTCCTCGGCTGGGACTTCCTGGACCTCGACGACCTGGTCGAGGAGCGGACGGGCCTCTCCGTGGAGGCGATGTTCCGGGAGCGGGGGGAGGACGCCTTCAGGCGCGTGGAGGCCGAGGTCGCCGAAGACGCCCTCCGCGGACGGAATCGCGTGGTCGCGCCGGGAGGTGGGTGGGCGGTCCGACCCGGACGGCTCGAATCGGTCGGCCCGGACGTCCTGACGGTGTGGCTCGAGGTCGAGGCCGAGACGGCGGTCCGGCGCGCCCGCCTGGACGGCCGGGCGCGGCCGCTGCTCGACGTACCCGACCCGGTGGGACGGGCTCGGGAGCTGCTGGAGCGGCGCCGCCCCTCGTACCGCCGGGCGCGCCTGCACCTCGACGCCGAGCACGCTACCCCGGAACGCCTCGCCCGGAACATCGTTCAATACCTGGAGACGGTCGGAGAGACCGCCTGAGCCGACTTCTTCCGCACCGGCGAGGAGCCGGAGCGCCCGAAGGGACATCGGAGAAGGGATGCCGAAGAAGAAACACCTCGTCATCGTCGAGTCGCCGGCCAAGGCCCGTACCATCGGGCGGTACCTCGGCCCGGAGTACGACGTGGCCGCCTCGGTGGGGCACGTGCGCGACCTGCCCCGCAAGGAGCTCGGCGTCGACGTCGAGAAGGGCTTCGAGCCGAAGTACGTCACGATCCGCGGCAAGGGTAAGGTCCTCAGCGAGCTCAAGAGGAAGGCCCGGACGGTGGACTCCGTCATCCTGGCCACCGATCCGGACCGGGAAGGCGAAGCGATCGCCTACCACGTCGCCGAGCAGCTCGGGTATCCCGAGAAGAACGGCGACCGTTTCCAGCGGGTGCAGTTCCGCGAGATCACCCGGCGGGCCGTCCGGGAGGCCCTGGAGAGTCCCGGCCATCTCGACATGCGCAAGGTCGAGGCACAGCAGGCCCGCCGGATCCTCGACCGCCTGGTCGGCTACCAGGTGAGCCCGTTCCTGTGGAAGCCCATCCGACCCGGGCTCTCGGCGGGCCGCGTGCAGACCGTGGCGCTGCGCCTGATCTGCGAGCGCGAGGACGAGATCCGCGCGTTCGACGCAGAGGAGTACTGGAGCATCACGGCGCACCTCAGGCGGGACGGCCAGCCCTTCGACGCCCGCCTCCACAAGATCGGGGGGATGTCCTTCGAGCTCGGCGACGAGGCCGACGCGAAGGCCGTGGTCGAGGACGTCCGGAACGTGCCGTTTCGCGTCACGGCGGTGAAGCGCCGGGAGCGCCGGAAGACCCCCTTCCCGCCGTTCACGACCTCGACCCTGCAGCAGGAGGCCGCCAAGCGGCTGCGGTTCTCCGCCCGGCGCACCATGACCACGGCCCAGCGTCTCTACGAGGGCGTGGACCTGGGACGCCGGGGAGCCGTGGGCCTCATCACGTACATGCGAACCGACTCGACCCGGGTGGCGTCCACCGCGGTCGCGGCGGCCCGCGAGTGGGTGAGGTCCCAGCTCGGGGGCACGTACCTGTCGGCCTCGCCCCGGCTGTGGACGGGGAAGCAGCAGAAGGGGGCCCAGGAGGCCCACGAGGCCATCCGTCCCTCCGACCCGACCATCCACCCCAATGAGGTCGCGCGGCATCTCGACGACTCGGCGGCCAGGCTGTACGAGCTGATCTGGCTCCGATTCGTGGCCAGCCAGATGGCCCCCGCCGTCTACGACACGACCACGGTGGACTTCGACGTGGAGGGGGCGAACAGCGGCCGTCGCCTGCTTTTCCGGGCCACCGGCTCGGTCGTGAAATTCCAGGGCTTCACCCGGCTCTACCTGGAGGCCACGGAGATCGGGGACCACCGTCGTCTGGACGACCTGGAGCCCCTCCCGCCCCTGGAGAAGGGCGACGTGGGAGAGGTGGAGTCCATCGAGCCGCGACAGCACTTCACCCAGCCGCCCCCGCGTTTCAGCGAGGCCAGCCTGGTCAAGGAGCTCGAGCGCCTCGGGATCGGACGGCCGAGCACGTACGCGGACATCATCAGCAAGATCCAGGACCGCGGGTACGTGGAGCTCGAGAAGCGCCGCTTCGAGCCGACGGACCTGGGCGAGGTCGTGTCGAAGCTGCTCGTGCGGGTCTTCCCGAACGTGTTCGACATCGACTTCACCAGCCGGATGGAGGGCGAGCTCGACCGGGTGGAGGAGGGGGACGTCCAGTGGCGCAAGCTCCTGGAAGGGTTCTATCCGAAGCTCCGGGAGCGGCTGGAGCAGGGCGAGGAGGTCCGCGAGGAGATCGTCAGGGAGATCCTCGCGGCCGAGGGAGAGTCGTGCGAGAAGTGCGGCCGCCCGATGCTCGTGAAGTGGAACAAGTACGGGCGGTTCCTCGGGTGCTCTGGATACCCCGAGTGCAAGAATACGCGGCCGGTGGATGCGCCCGAGACGCCCGACGAGCCGTTGGGCACGGACCCCGACACGGGTCTCCCCGTGCTCCTGAAGGTGGGGCCCTACGGTCCCTATCTCGAGCTGGTGGAGAACGACGAGGAGAAGCCGCGGCGCGTCAGCGTGCCCGACGACAAGAAGGTGGAGGACGTCGATCTCGACTACGCGCTCCGGCTCCTGTCGCTCCCCAGGAGCCTCGGCCGGGACCCGGAAACCGGAGAGGACGTGGTGGCGGGCCTCGGTCGCTACGGGCCCTACGTCCGGATGGGGAGCACGTTCGCCAACCTCCGCCGCAGCGACCAGGTGTTCACCGTCGAGCTGGACGAGGCCGTCGAGCTCGTCCGTCGGAAGAAGAAGGGCGGCAAGCGCGTCCTCAAGGATCTCGGCACCCACGAGGCGTCGGGGAACCACATCCAGGTGCTCGACGGCCGCTGGGGGCCCTACGTCACGGATGGAAACCTGAACGCCAGCCTCCCGAAGGACGTCGAGCCCGGGGACGTCGGGATGGCGGAGGCCGTGGAGCTCCTGAAGGAAAAGGCGTCCAAGGGCGGGGGGCGCCGTCGCGGTCGGGGCGGGCGTGGGAAGCGGGGACGCCGGAAGAAGAGGGGCTGACGTGGACCCCGCGGAGGACGCCGTCGTCGACTTCCTCCTCCACCTGGAGAAGGAGCGGCAGCTCTCTCCCCACACCGTGAAGGCGTACCGTCGCGACCTGGCCGATCTGCGGGAGTTCCTGACCGCATACTACGGCACGCCGGAGTGGGGGTGGGAGCACGTCGACCGTCTGACCCTGCGGGGGTTCATGGGCTGGCTCGGACGGAAGGGGCTGGCGCGGCGCACGGTGGCACGGAAGGTCTCGGCCGTGCGGACGTTCTTCCGCTTCATGCACGTCGAGGAGCGCCTGGACCGGAATCCCGTTCGCGTGCTCCGGAGCCCTCGCCAGGAGCGGCGCCTTCCCGGACACCTCTCGGGAGGGGACGTCCAGCGGCTCTTCGACCTGGCCGAGGCCCGCGCGGCCGAGAACAGCCTCAAGGGCACCCGGGATCTCGTGGTCCTCGAGCTGCTGTACGGAAGCGGTCTGCGGCTGTCCGAGCTCCACGCCCTCGACCTTCAGGACCTCGACATGATCGGGGAGCGGGTGAAGGTCCGGGGGAAGGGCCGGAAGGAGCGGATCGTCCCGCTGACCCGGGCGGCCGTCACCGCACTGCGCCGGCACGAGCCGAGGCGGGCCGAGGCGCTCGGCCCGGACTCCACGCGGGACGATCGGCGTGCGCTGCTCCTCAACGGCCGGGGACACAGGATCTCGCGGCGCGGGATCCAGAAGGCGGTGGGCGGGCTGCTCGAGGACGCCGCGGGTGACCAGCGGCTGAGTGTCCACGCGCTTCGTCACTCGTTCGCCACGCACCTCCTCGACGCCGGGGCCGATCTGATGGCGGTGAAGGAGCTCCTCGGACACGTCTCCCTCTCGACCACGCGGATCTACACGCACATGTCGAAGGAGCGGCTGAAGGAGGTCTACCGGGACGCCCATCCGCGGTCCTGACGCGCCGTTCCGGCCCGCAGGGAACCCCGCACGCGTCCCCTGGCGGACCGCCGCCCGGCGTCCCCGACGCGCTGCCGAATCGGCAGGAATCTTTCCGCTACGTCTACACCGGGTCCACGCCCCGGGTTAGTTTTCAACGCTCCGAGTTCGACGTGGGCGGCGGCGGACCGACCCCACCCGGAGAGACGGAGGAAGATCGAGGACATGAGTGTTCGGGACATCCGGGCCACGACGGTCGTGGCGGTGCGCAGGGACGGCGAGGTCGCCCTGGGCGCCGACGGGCAGGTCACCATGGGCGAGACGGTCGTCAAGACGACGGCCCGCAAGGTCCGCGAACTGCGGGGAGGGCAGGTCATCGCCGGCTTCGCGGGCGCGGTCGCAGACGCGTTCGCCCTGTTCGAGAAGCTGGAGGAGAAGCTCGAGCGATACCCCGGGAACCTGACCCGCGCCGTGGTCGAGCTCGCCAAGGACTGGCGGACGGATCGGTACCTCCGCCGCCTCAACGCGTTGCTCGTGGTGGCCGACCGGGAACACCTGTTCCTGATCAGCGGGGAAGGGGACGTGATCCAGCCGGACGACG
>JASFUL010000050.1:0-17635 GCA_050050315.1 Gemmatimonadota bacterium | reverse complement strand
GCTGGATCTGAGGCGGGAGGCCGCGGCCACGGGGGGGCGCGCCTGGTGCGCCGACGTCACCGACGATGCCGACGTATGGGACGTCCTCGACCGTCTCGGCGAGGCGCTCGGTGGACCGCCCGACCTGGTCGTGAACGCGGCGGGCGTCTTCGACGTGGCGCCGCTGGTCGAGACGAGCGTGGCCACCTTCGACCGGAACCTGGACGTGAACCTGCGGGGCACGTTCCTGGTCGTACGGGCGCTGCTCCCGGCCATGCTCCGACGGGGCTCGGGACACGTGGTCAACGTGGGGTCGGTGGCGGGCCGGAAGGCGTTTCCCGGGAACGCCGCGTACAGCGCCTCGAAGTGGGGGCTCCGCGGGCTCCACTCCGTGCTGCTGGAGGAGCTCCGGGGTACCGGTGTCCGGGCCACGCTGATCGAGCCCGCCGCGACAGACACGTCGATCTGGGACCCGCTCGACCCGGACGGTCGCGAGGACCTGCCCGGTCGGGGCGACATGCTCCGTCCGGAGGACGTGGCCGACGCGGTCCTGTTCGCGGTGACCCGCCCGGAGGGGGTGCAGCTCCCCTGGCTCCCCGTCGAGCGCGCGTGACCGGGCCCGCCGACGAGCGCCTGGTCGCCGCCCGCGGAGGACTGCCGCCAGGGGAACCACCGCTGCAGACGGGAGAAGGCAGAGAATGTACACGGTGAGCGTGCAGGCCCACTATGACTCCGCCCACTTCCTGCGGCACTACAAGGGGAAGTGCGAACGCCTCCACGGCCACCGCTACGTCGTCGAGGCGGCGGTGCAGTCCGCGGAGCTGAACGAGGCCGGCATCGCGTTCGACTTCGTCGACCTGAAGCGGGAGCTGAGGGCGTTGGCGGGGGAGCTCGATCACCAGAACCTGAACGACCTCCCGTTCTTCGAGGAGGTGGAGACGAGCGCGGAGAACCAGGCGCGCTTCTTCTACGACCGCCTCAAGGAGCGGCTGCCGGCGGCGCAGGCGGAGGGCCTGCTGTACGTCCGCGTGTGGGAGACGCCCACGCAGTGGGCCCAGTACGGTCCGGTCCCCGCGTGGGTGCCCGCCCACCGGAGCCCGTCGATGAACGAGCAGGCGTGATGCGCGACCGGTCCCCCCGGGGAACGACCCGCCGGAGCTGAGCCTTGCACGTCCTGCTCACCGACCGCCTCACGTGCCCCCGCTGTGGCCCGGCGTTCGGCCTGATCCTGCTGGCCGATCGCGTGGAGGACCGCCGGGTGTACGAAGGCCTGCTGGGCTGTCCCAACTGTCGTGACCAGTTCCCGGTGAGCGCGGGATTCGGGGATCTGCGGGCGCCCCCCCGGGACCCGCTTCCCGGGGTCGTGGCCGGGCCGGGGACGCCGTCGGACGAAGAAACGACGCGGATCGCCGCCCTGCTGGGCGTGGCCAGGGGCCCCGGGAACCTGGCCCTGGTGGGTCCCGTGGCGGAGCACGCCGAAGGGCTGGCGGACCTCCTCGACGACATCGAGGTCGTCGCCGTGTGGCCGCCCCTCCGCGAGCGACCGGAGCGGCCAGGCGTGAGTCGACTGGCCGCCGGGCCGGGGCTACCCTTCTTCTCGGGCACCCTCCGGGGCGTGGCCCTCGTGGGGGAGGCCGCCGACCGCTTCCTCGCCGAGGCGGCCCGGGCGGTGGCGTCCCCGGGGCGCGTGGTCGTCCTCGACGCTCCGGACGCCACCCGGGAGCGGCTCGAGGCCCTCGGGCTCTCGACGGTGCTCCAGGAGCCCGGCCTCCTGGTGGCCAGTCGGTGAATCGGACCGGCGGGGGTCCGTGGCCGCCCGGGCCGGAAGTGCCCGTCATCCCTTGCGTTGCGCCCCCTCGGGGCCGTGCCTACTTTCAACCTCCGACCGCATGTCGATCTCCTCGGAACTCCTCTCCATGACCTGGTGGACCAAGCTCTTCGGTGGCGACGATGGCAGTCGCGTCGACTACTACGACGAGGGGATGGACCTCCTCGCCGAGGGGAAGTTCCACGAAGCGCTGACCTCGTTCAGGCTGGCCCTGAAGGAGTCTCCGGGCGACCCGGTGGTGCTGCAGCAGATCGCCATCGCCTACACCCGGATCGGCATGACCGACGAGGCGGCCAAGACGTACCGGCACGTCCTCCAGAAGGAGCCCGACTCGCCGGGCGCCCACTACGGGCTCGCCTTCCTCCTGCTGCGGTCCGGACGGGAGGAGGACGCCATCCATCACCTTCGTGCGTTCCTGGAGAACGCCCCTCCGGACAGCCGGGCGGAGGAGCACGTGGCCCACGCGCGCTCGACGCTGGCCGAGCTCTCGGGAAGCGCGGCCGAGGGCGCCGATGGGTACTGAGGAGGAGGCGGCGGCCGGGGAAGCACCCACCCGGCCCACGAAGCGCGTGCGCTTGACCTGGACCGGGGAGGGCCTCGCCTTCCGCGGCGGAGCACCCGGTGGGCCCGAAACCGTCATCGACGGCGACGGGAGGGCGGGACCGTCGCCCATGGACGCGCTCCTCCTCTCGCTCTCGGGGTGCATGGGGGCCGACGTCCGCCACATTCTGGACCGCTCGCGGGTGCCGGTCGAGGCGCTGGAGGTCGAGATCGAGGGGGTACGCGCCGCGGCCCATCCGCGCCGCTACCAGGAGCTGAGGCTCGTCTTCCGCCTCGAGGGGCCGTCGGAGGAAGACCAGCCCCGGGTGGAGCGAGCGGTGGAGCTCTCCCGGGAGCGGTACTGCAGCGTCCTCCACACGCTCCAGCCCGACCTGGAGCTGGAGATCGGGATCGAGCGGGTCTGAACCGTCGGGCCGGGCCTCGCGCCCGCCGCTGATCATCGAGGAGGGTCCACTCCATGGCTCGTCACTACGCCTCCAACCCCGCCGAGCTGCCCCGCGGTACGTTGGCGGAGCTCTTCCTCGACACCGTGGCCAGATACGGGGACGAAGCCGCCTTCCGGTACTTCGTGGGAGATACCGACCAGCTCCGGGACCTCTCGTACCGGGACGCGCACGAGCACGTGAAGGCCGTCGTCGGCGCCCTGCGGGAGCTGGGTCTCGAGCGAGGCGACCGGGTGGCGCTCCTCTCGAAGAACCGGCCGGCTTGGGCTCTCACGGACTACGGGTGCGTCTGCGCCGGCGTCGTGGACGTGCCGATCTACGATACGCTGACGGCCCCCCAGGTGGCGTACATCCTCGAGGACAGCGGGGCACGGGCCGTCTTCGTCGCGGACGAGGAACAGATGGAGAAGGCGTTGCGGGCGAGCGAGCTGTGCCCGCAGGACCTTCGGGTCGTGGTGTTCGACGAGGTGGGCGGTCTGCCGGACGGCGTGATGGGCTGGAAGAGGGACTTCCTCGAAGCCGGGCGGGAGCGCTTCGCGGGCGTGACGGACGAGGAGTTCGACGCGGCGGCCCGGAAGGCGCGCCCGGAGGAAGTGACGACGCTGATCTACACGTCCGGCACGACCGGCGACCCCAAGGGCGTCATGCTGACCCACCAGAACCTGTTCAGCAACGTGGTCGCGGCGGGGCGGGTGCTGGGGGTCACCGACGACGACGTGACCCTCTCCTTCCTCCCCCTCTCCCACGTCCTCCAACGGATGGTGGACTACCTGCTGTTCTCCTCGGGGTGCACGATCGCCTACGCCCACGACATCCGGACCGTGGCCGACGATCTCGTGGTCGTACGGCCGTCCATCGTGGTCTCCGTGCCCCGCCTCTACGAGAAGGTCTACAACGCGGTCATGGAGGTCAGCGGCCCGAAGGCCCGGATCGTCCAGTGGGCCCGCGAGGTCGGAGCCGCGTGGGCCGAGGAGACCCTCGCGGGTCGCCGGCCGACGGCCGTGCTCAAGGCGATCCACGCCCTCGCCGATCGGCTGGTCTACCGGAAGATCCGCGACGGGGTGGGGGGACGGCTGCGCTTCTTCGTCAGCGGGGGCGCCCCCCTGGAGCCCGCCATCAATCGCTTCTTCTACGGTGCCGGAATCACGATCCTGGAAGGGTACGGGCTGACCGAGACGAGCCCGGTGACGAACGTGAACCCGCCGGGGGGCGTGCGGATCGGCACCGTGGGCCCGCCGATCCCGGGGACGGAGATCCGGATCGCCGAGGACGGCGAGATCCTGGTCCGGGGTCCCCAGGTCATGAAGGGGTACTACGGCATGGAGGAGGCCACCCGGGAGGCCATCGACGACGACGGCTGGTTCAGGACCGGCGACATCGGCGAGCTGGACGACGACGGCTACCTCCGCATCACCGACCGGAAGAAGGACATCATCGTCACGGCGGGGGGCAAGAACGTCGCTCCCCAGCCGCTGGAGAACCGCCTCAAGACGAACAACTTCGTCGAGCAGCTGGTCATGGTCGGCGACCGCCGCAAGTTCGTGGCCCTGCTCGTGGTCCCGGCCTTCGGGCCCCTCGAGTCCTGGGCGCGCGAGCAGGGGATCGGGGTCGACGGCCGGGAGGCCCTGATCCGCGACGAGCGGGTCCAGGGCAAGATGGAGGAGGAGGTGCTGGGCGGGCTCGGGGACCTGGCGTCCTACGAGACGCCCAAGAAGATCGCGCTCCTGACGGAGGAGTTCACGGTGGAGGGGGGGACGCTCACGCCCACGCAGAAGGTGAAGCGGCGGGAGGTGCAGAGCCGGTACGCCCGACTCATCGACCGGTTCTACGAGCCCGAGAACGTCGACCGGACGGTGTTCGTGGAGGAGCGGTGAGCGAGCGCGAGCCGGTGGGGGTCCGCGTGGTTCTCATGACCGCGCCCGACCGGGAGACCGCGGAGCGCGTGGGCACGGCCCTCGTGGAGGCCCGGCTGGCCGCCTGCGCGAACGTCGTTCCCGGCATCTCCTCGGTGTATCGGTGGCAGGGTGCCGTCGAGCGCGCCGAAGAGGTCCTGGTCGTCCTGAAGACGCGGTCCGACCGCGTGGAGGCCCTGGTGTCGCGCGCCGCCGAGCTCCACCCCTACGACGTGCCCGAGCTGCTGGCGCTGCCGGTGCGGGAAGGGCACGGACCGTACCTGGACTGGGTACGATCGGAGACGGACGGAGAACCGGAGTCGAGCGGGGCCCAGGGGTCCCGGGTGGGATAGAATGGCGGCACGCAACCGGAGGGACAGGTCGAAGCGGGGAAGCTCCGGAGGGAACGACTCCCGCCGGGACGCGCAGGGGGACCTTCTGGCCGAGGTCGACGAAGCGGAGCCCGGCGAGGGCGGTCCCGCGGAAGACGGGGCGGATTCCGAAGCCCGGGACGACGCGGTGGCCGAAGACCCGGGAGCCGGGAGGGGTGGCGAGGGAGAGGAGCCGGCGGAGGCGGAGGAGGTGGACGAGGTGGAGGAGCCCGCGGACGCGGACGAGGCCCCGGACGAGGAGGAGGCCCTGGACGAAGAGGGTGTGCACCGGGAGGTCGGGGGATCGGACCCGGCCGGCGAGAAGCCCGGAACGGCCGGGAGGGACCGGGTCGAGGATGAGTCCGGCGATTCCCCCGACGCCCGGCTCGAGAAGGCCCGGCGGCTGGTGGCCGGCGGGCTCGTCCAGGAGGCCATCGAGGTCTACCGGGATCTCGTCGTCCGGCACCCGGACCACCTGCGCGCCCGCAACGACCTGGGGGTCCTCTTCGACGAGCTGGGGCAGCACGAGCTGGCCCTGGAGCAGTTCGAGGCGGCCCGCGAGATCGACCCCGAGAGGGTGGAGGTGCTGGCGAACGCGGGGGCCGCCCTGGCCGAGCTGGGTCGCTTCGAGGAGGCCGAGCGGGAGCTGCGTCGCGCCCAGCGGCTGGATCCGGACTCGATCGACGTCCGGGCCAAGCTCGGCGTCCTCTACTTCCGGCGGGGTCTCTACGCCCAGGCGGAGACCGAGCTGCGCTGGGTGTGCATCCGGGACAACAGCCACGGTCCCGCCCACTTCTACCGGGGGGAGGCGCTGAATCGTCTCGGGCGGGTGGACGACGCCATGGAGGCGCTGGAGCGGGCGGCCAGCCTGCAGCCGAACAACGCCCGCGCGTTCTACACGCTGGGCATCCTCTTCGACAAGAAGCACATGCCCCAGGAGGCCGAGCGGATGTACCGCCGGGCCCGCGAGCTCGGTCGGCCGTGATCCGGATCCGCCGGGGTGATCTCTGCGACGCGGTCGTGGACGCGATCATGCGGCCGCTGGACTCCGAAGGTCGTCCGGTGTCTCCGGTGGGACGTCGGGTGGAGTTGGCGGCCGGCCCGACCCTCGCCTCCCGCATCGACGACCTCGGTGAGCTCCCGGTCGGGGGAGCGGTCATCACCCCCGCCGGTGAGCTGCCCGCCGCGTTCGTCATCCACGTGGTGGACCGTTCCCGGGAAGAGTCCCCTTCGCCTCTGACCCTGCACCGGGCCCTCGTGAACGGGCTGCGGAGGGCCAGCGAGTGGGGGGTCGGGGCGCTCGCGGTGCCGCCGGTGGGTCTGGGCCCCGGGACCATGGAGCCGGAGGACGCGGCCCGGGTCCTCCTCGACGCGCTCCGGGAGCACCTGGACACGGGCGTCGAGCCGCGGGAGGTGACGATCGTGGTCGAGAGCGACTTCGAGGAGGAGCTCTACCGCCGGATGCTGTCGGCCGCCGCGCTGACGGACGGGATGTGATGGGACGGAAGGTCCTGGCCCTGGGGGTGGTGGTCGTGTGGTTGGGGATGCTGGGCTGGCAGGTTCGGAGGGAGTACTTCCAGCCTGAGCTCGCCCGCCTGGCCGAAGCCGCGATGGCGCTCGATCCCGGCGTGTCCTTCTACACCCTCCGCATGGGCGAGCGGACGGTGGGACAGGCGACGAGCCGCCTCGACACCGTCCCGGGCGGCTTCCAGCTCGAGGACTTCATGACCCTCGAGCTGCCGGCGCTGGGTCAGACCGGTACGGCCGTCGCCCGGACGCGGGTGGACCTGTCGCCCTCCCTGGTCATGGAGAGCTTCTCGTTCTCCCTGGATTCCGAGGTCGGCCGCTTCCGGGCCGACGGGCGCATGCGCCCGGACTCGACCCTCGAGGTGAGCATCACCAGCGAGGGGAGCAGCCAGACGGTGGAATACCGCCTCGCGTCCCCCCCCGTGTTCAGCGCGGTCGTTCCCATCCGGGTGGCCCTGGGCGGGGCGCTCGAGGTGGGTCGGCGGGTGCGGATGCCCGTCTTCGATCCGGCCTCCCTGTCCACGCGGAGCGTCGAGGTGAGGATCCTCGAGCACGACACCCTCACGGTCCCGGACACGGTGGCGCTGGATCGGGCCACGGGCCGGTGGAGCGCGGTGGGGTACGACACGATCCCGGTGTGGAAGATCGCCGAGGTCTTCGGCGGCGTCTCGGTGGAGAGCTGGATCGACGACGACGGGCGGATCGTGCGCGCGTCGAGCCCCCTGGGATTCACGATGGAGAAGACCGAGTACGAGCTGGCCCGGCAGGCCCAGGAGGAGGAACGTGTCGCCGGGGGCGGGTCGCCCATCGACGACGACGTGATCCTCTCCACCGCCATCCGGAGCAACGTCCCCCTCGACGATCTCGAGACCCGCTCGGAGCTCCGGTTCGTTCTCCGCGGCGTCGACCTGTCCGGCTTCGATCTCGAGGGAGGACGACAGAGCCTGCGGGGGGACACGCTGATCGTGACCCGGGAGGACTGGTCTTCCCTCGACCCCGGCTACGAGCTGCCATACGGGCGCATGGACCTCCGGGAGGCTCTCCAGGCCGAGCCCCTCATCCAGAGCGACGACCCCCGGATCGTGCGCGAGGCGGAGCACATCGCCAACCCGCGTCCGTACTTCCGCCTGGACCCGAAGCGAGTGACCCGCCAGCTGACCCGCTCGGTCCACGCCATGCTCGACAAGCAGGTCACGTTCTCCGTTCCGAGCGCGGTCCAGGTGCTGGAGACGCGCCGGGGCGACTGCAACGAGCACACGGTCCTCTTCGTGGCCATGGCCCGGGCCCTCGGCCTTCCGTCCCGGACCGCCGTCGGGCTGGTCTATCTGGACGGCTCCTTCTTCTATCACGCCTGGCCCGAGGTGTGGATGGGGGACTGGGTCGCGGTGGACCCGACGTTCGGCCAGTGGCCCGCCGACGCGGCGCATCTCCGCTTCGTCGTCGGGGGCCTGGCCCAGCAGGTCGAGATCGTCCGCCTCATCGGGCGCCTGGACATCGAGGTCGTGCCGGGATGAGCGCGGTTCCGACCGACGCCCCGGCTCGAGGTGGAGCAACGGGCGACGGCGCGCCGATCATACGGCTCGAGGGACTGACCAAGCGCTACGGCGCCTTCACCGCGGTGGACGGCCTCGACCTGACCGTCCCGAGGGGGGAGATCTTCGGGTTCCTCGGCCCCAACGGAGCCGGCAAGACCACCACCATCCGGATGATCGCGGGCGTGCTCCAGCCCAGCGCGGGCAGGGTGCTCGTGGGGGGCGACGACGTCCGGGACGACCCGATCGCGGCCAAGCGGCGGCTCGGCTACATCCCCGACCGGCCCTACCTCTACGAGAAGCTCTCGGGGGGCGAGTTCCTCCGCTTCGTCGCGGGTCTCTGGGGCGAGCACGGCCCCGCCACGGAGCGGCGCGCGGATCGGCTCCTCGAGCTGTTCCGCCTGGAGCCGTGGAAGGACGAGCTGATCGAGAGCTACTCCCACGGCATGCGCCAGAAGCTCCTCATAAGCTCGGCGCTGCTCCATCGGCCCGACGTGATCGTCGTGGACGAGCCCATGGTGGGGCTCGACCCGCGGTCGGCCCGCATCCTCAAGGACCTGCTCCGCGCGTACGTGGACGGAGGGGGGTCCGTCTTCCTCTCGAGCCACACCCTCGAGGTGGTCGAGGCGATGTGCGACCGGATCGCCATCATCCACGCGGGACGGGTCCTCGCCCGGGGCACGATGGAGGAGCTGCGGGGAGGGGCCGAGGGGGCGGGGGAGGGCGCCCATCTCGAGGAGATCTTCCTCAAGGTGACCGGAGACGAGGCCATGCAGGAGGTGGTGGCGGCCCTGGAGGAGGCCCTGGAGTGAGGTCGGGCTTCGCCTGGCTCCTCCTTCCCAAGGTCCGGAGCCGCCTGAACCGGGCCCGCGGCGACGAGGGCAGGGTCTTCAAGACCCTGCTGCTGGCATTCGTCGGACTCTTCTTCTGGGCCGTGATCTTCGGGATCATCTACCGGATGCTGCTCTACTTCCGGAACACGCAGGGGATCGGGGACCTCCTGGCGGGCAAGCTCCTGGGGCTCGCCCTCCTCACCTTCCTGATGATCCTCCTCCTCTCCAACGTCATCACGGCCCTATCCACCTTCTTCCTCTCGGACGACCTCGAGCTCCTGGTGGCCGGGCCCGTGGACGCGGTCCACCTCTACGGCGCGCGCCTGGTCGAGACCATCGTGGACTCGTCGTGGATGGTGGCGCTCCTGAGCGTGCCCATCCTGACCGCGTACGGGGTGGTGTACAGCGCGGGCCCGGGCTTCTACGCGCTGGCCCTGGCGGTGCTGGTGCCGTTCCTGGTGATTCCGGCCGTGGTGGGGGCGGGGCTCACGCTGCTTCTGGTCAACGTGTTTCCCGCCCGCCGCACGCGGGACCTGCTTGCGCTCATCGGTCTCTTCGCGGCCGCCGGCGTGGTGGCCCTCTTCCGGTTCCTCCGGCCCGAGCGCCTGGTGCGTCCCGAGGAGTTCCGGGACCTAGTGGACTTCGTCGCGGTGCTGCGGACCCCCACCTCGCCCTGGCTGCCGAGCCAGTGGGGGGCCGACACCCTGATGAGCAGCCTCTCGGGCTTCTGGGATCCCTTCCCGCTCTTCCTCCTTCTCAGCACCGCGGCCGCCTTCGTGGTCTTCGGCGTCCTCCTCCACCTCCGCTTCTTCCCGACCGGCTTCACCCGGGCGCAGGAGGGGGCGGAGAGGAAGGAGGGGAGGAGCCGGGGACGGCGGATGGAGCGGTTGCTCGCGTGGCTGTCGCCGGAGACCCGCCAGATCGTGGTCAAGGAGGTGCGGGTCTTCTTCCGCGACACGACCCAGTGGTCCCAGCTCATCCTGCTGGCGGTGCTCGTGGTCGTCTACGTCTACAACATCCAGGTGCTCCCGCTCTACACGGGGGAGCAGCTCAGCTTCTTCCTCGTCAACCTGGTGAGCTTCCTCAACCTCGGCCTCGCCGGATTCGTGGTCGCGGCCATCGCGGCCCGGTTCGTCTTCCCGTCCATGAGCGTCGAGGGCCGCATGATGTGGCTGCTCCGCTCCTCGCCCACGGACGTCCGCAGGCTGTTCTGGACCAAGTACTGGGTCGGGACCGTCCCCCTCCTGTCGGTGGCGCTTCCCCTGATCGTGGCGACGAACGTCGTCCTCCGGGCGAGCCCCTTCGTTCTCGGGTTGACGTCGGCCACCATGGTGGGCGCCACCTTCGCCCTGACCAGCCTGGCGCTCGGGTTCGGGGCGATGTATCCGAACTACGAGACCGAGAACGTGGCCGAGATCCCCACCTCCTTCGGGGGCCTGCTCTTCATGATGGCGGCCATCACGTACCTCGGGGTGGTGGTGGTGCTCGAGGCCTGGCCCGTCTATCTGTTCCTCCAGGCGAGGCTGCGGGGCGACGGGGCCGTGGCGATGGTCCCGCTGGTCCTGGGTCTCAGCGGAGCCGCGGTGCTGACCCTGGCCGCGATCCTGGTTCCCCTCGGCGCCGGCGTGCGCAGGGTGGAGGCGGCCGACTTCTAGCGCACCGCGTCGTGCACGGGACCTCGCGCCGGGTGCCCCATGCCCGCTCCGGGAGTGAGCTGCTATGTAGGCGGGTTGCCTGAGAAGGAGAGCGGGCCGCACCTGATCAAGCTCCTGGGAATGTCTCCAACCTCGAGACGGAGGGAGCGAAATGACGACAGGTGCGACCCGCAGGGAGGAAGATACGACGGTCCGGCGAACGCTGCACGTGGCGTTGGAGCTGGACGACAAGCGATGGACGCTGGCGTTTACGACGGGATTGGGACAGCGACCGCGGACGCGGGCGGTGGCTCCGAGGGATCGGGAGGCCGTTCTGCGGGAGGTGGAGCGGGCGAAGCGGCGGTTCGGGCTGGAGGGCGGGGTCCGGGTGGTGAGCTGCTACGAGGCGGGGAGAGAGGGCTTCTGCCTGCATCGGTGGCTGGAGTACGAGGGGATCGAGAATCGGGTGGTGGATGCGGCGAGCATCGAGGTGAGCCGGCGGAGGCGGCGGGCGAAGAGCGACCGGCTGGATGTCGGGCAGCTCCTGACGAAGCTGGTGCGCTACGAAGCCGGGGACCGGCGCGTGTGGAGCGTGGTTCGGGTCCCGACGGTGGAGGAGGAGGACGCCCGTCACCTGACGCGAGACCTGAGCACGATGAAGCGGGAGCGGACCCGGGCGAGCAACCGGATCAAGGGGCTCCTGGCGACGCAGGGGGTGCGGCTTTCGGTGAGCCGCTGCTTGCCGGCCGAGGTCGAGGACGTCCGGCTCTGGGACGGCTCGACGTTGCCGCCGGGGCTGAAGGCGCGCGTGCTGCGCACCTGGGAGCACTGGCAGTGGGTGCACGAGCGGATTCTCGCATGCGAGAAGGAACGGCGTCAGTTGCTACGGACATCGCAGGCGCCGGAAGTCGAGAAGGTCCGTCAGCTCATGATGTTGCACGGGATTGGAGACAACAGCGCGTGGCCGTTCGTGGTCGAGTTCTTCGGGTGGCGGCGGTTCCGGAACCGTCGGGAGGTGGGGGCCCTGGCGGGGCTGGCCCCCACCGGCCGCAAGAGCGGCCAGGAGCTCGACCAGGAGCTGGGGATCTCCGAGGCCGGCAGCGCGCACATCCGGGCGATCGCGATCGAGATCGCCTGGGGGTGGCTGCGCCACCAGCCCCAGAGCGCACTCTCGGTCTGGTATCGAGAGAAGTACGCGGATCACGGCCGTCGCATGCGCAAGATCGGGATCGTGGCGCTGGCCCGCAGGCTCCTCATAGGAGCTGTGGCGCTACCTGGAGACGGGCGCGATCCCCGAGGGAGCGACGCTGCGTACGTCGTAGGCCGACGGCGTGCGCGCTTCCAAACCGACAGACGACTGGTAGGAGCGGCCCGTTGCCCCCTGCGGGGTCCGGAAGGTACGAGACCCGCGAGTGAGATGGGGCCCGTTCCACCCCTGGCTCGGCAGTCGCCCTCGCGGCGTATGCAGCAACTGGTGTTCGGCCGAGAAGCAACAGAGCCGACACGGATAGGAGTCCGTCCGAGGCCCTGGAGGCCCGACGTCTCAGGAAAAAGAGCCACCAGCCGTCCGACCTTCACAGGGGCTGGGTCACTCACCCCCACCCCCAGCGATGGGTGCGTCCCATCGCCAGGATCTTGACTGATGCGGCCTCATAGGAGCGGCGGCGAGGAACGGGGGGAGCCCGACCCGTGCGGCGTCGGGGGGATCGGCCGTAGATTCCGGGCGCCAGGCCGGCCGGGCCGACCGGCACTGCTGCCGATTCCCGCGACGGGTCTTCCGGAGGATTCCATGCTGGACAGCATCAAGGCCTTCTTCGAGCAGAGGATGTCGCCCCCGCCCGAGGCGGATGAGAAGGTCCGGAAACGAGACCTGAGGATGGCGGCATGCGCCCTCCTCCTGGAGCTGGCGTACGCCGACGACGAGTTCACCGGGGACGAGCGCTCCCATCTGAGGAGGGCGGTCCGCAGGCAGTACGGTCTGGACCACCACCAGGCCGACGAGCTCATTCGCATGGCGGAGCGCGAGCGGGCCAAGGCGGTGGACCTCTGGCAGTTCACGAGGCTGGTGAAGGAGCACTACAGCCTGGGCCAGAAGATGGTGCTGGCGGAGATCATGTGGGGCCTCGTCTACTCCGACGGGGAGCTCGCGTCGAAGGAGGAGTACCTCATGCGCAAGATCTGCAGGCTCCTCGACCTCGAGGCCGGCTACCTGGCGGAGGCCCGCAAGCGCATCGAGCGGGACGAGGAGGATACCGGGGAGCCGGGTCCACCTCCCATCGACTGAGCGAAGGCGTCGGAGCACCTTGAACGGGCCTCCGCCGAGCACGATATTGCGGCCGCGGGAGCCAGGACCCCCCACACGAGCGCGACCATGAGAGATCTCGTTCCCGGTGGATACCTCTTCACCCACGCCGTCTTCTGGTCTGTGGTGGCCCTGGTGGCCGTCGGCACCAACGCCGTCGCCATCATCCTGAGCGTGGGTCTCGTGCTCCTCGTCCTGGAGTCCCTCGGCAAGGCTTGAGACGGACCGCGGATCCCGACGGCCCGGGGCTTCCGGGAACCCGGGCCCCTGGTTCGCTTTATCTCCACCCATGCTGACCCTCAAGATCCTCGGCGGTGTCATGGCTCTCCTGCTGGGCCTCTGGCTCGGCCTGCCCGGACGGTACCAGAAGAAGAGCGACCAGGAGCTCGAGCGGCTCCTGGACCACGGGGGCGGCACCCGCCACAGGGTGAAGCGTCACTTCACGCCCCTGGACTGGTTCCGGACCGAGCAGCGCGGGTCGCGACGGCGACAGGAGCGGAGCCACTTCCGCACCACCGCGCCCGACCACAAGGACCGCTAGCGCGGTTCGCCCGTCACGGCCTCCGGGTGTGCGGGCCCGGCGCACCGGCGCATGGCGCCCTGCGTGACTTCCCTACGATAGCAGCCGGTCGATCACGACGAGGCCGGCGCCGATGAAGGCGCCCAGCAGGTAGCCGAGCTTCACGATCAGGCGCAGCTCCCGGTCGGTGACCTTCCGGACCAGCGCCTCCATCCTCTCGGTGGGGAACTCGAGCACCTTCTCCTCGACCCGGGTGGCCACGTCGATCCGCTCGACTACGTCCGGCACCTGGGTCTGGAGCCAGCCCCACAGGGGATCGGCCAGGGCTTCCTCGATCCGGTTGGGGGCCGTGGGTGGGAGCCAACTGGACGGGGTCCCGATGCGTCGCTCCAGAAGGCCGTCCCGGATGCGCTCCGCGACCTCCCGGTAGAAGTCGCCCGCGGCGCTGCTGCGGGCCACCTGGACGAGTCCCTCCGCCAGCTTCTCCATGGGGATCCGGCCCAGGACGTCGCCCCAGGTGCGGGCGCCCGCCTTCTCCATCGCGACCCCCAGCTTCTCCACCAGGAACGTGCGGGTGGCGGGGTCCCGGGCCATGTTGACACCCCAGTCCGAGAGCGTGCGGCGGGCGTCCATGACGGTCTCCGAGTCCGGCGCGCCCAGGACGCCCCGGACCGGGCGGCGGAGGAAGTCGACGATGGCGTCGTTGATGCCCTTGGCCATCGCCCGCTGGACCGACGGCTCCTGCAGGAGCTCCCCGAGCCGCTCCGCGCCCTCCTTCTCGATCGTGTCGAGGACGCGGTCCACGGTGTCCTCGGTCACGACCAGCCGGGCCACCACGCGCTGGTGGAACTTCAGGTCGCGCAGGAAGCGGTGGAAGAGGTCGTGCAGCGTGCTCTCGAAGCGGGCCCTGGTCTCGGGGTCCTCCAGGAGGGTCCCCAGCCGCTCGATGGCCAGGGGCAGGTAGCTCTGGATGGCTTTCTCGACGGAGCCCACCAGGCCCAGGGGCAGCGTCTCCTCGAAGGTGCGCTCGGGCTGGAGGAGACGGTGCGCGGCGCGTCCCAGGTAGTCGTCGACGGCTTCGCGGAAGTCGGTGCTCTCCACGGCGTCGCCGAGCCAATCCTCCACGGCCTGGCTGATCGCCTCCTCCCGGGCGGGGGTCAGGACACCTCCGATGGGCTCGTCGGCTACGGCTGCCACGATGTCCTCCGCCCGGTGCCCGACCGCCTCTTCGAACTCCGGCGACCGGACGTACTGGTCGAGACGCTCGAGGGCGTACTCCAGGACGTCGTCCAGGAATCCCTCGACCTGTGGGACGACCTCGTCGGGGATGAGCTCGCGCAGGGAGCCCCGGTCCCTGTGCAGGATCTCGTCGAGGAACGCCCCCAGGCGCTCGTCGAACGCCTGCCGGAACTCCGCGCGGCCGAACGTGCGCGCCAGGTCCTCCTCGGTGAGGAGCTTGCCCCCGACGGTGCGGCCGATGGCCGAGGCGAGCCGGGCCTGGTTCTTGGGCACGGCGCCCTGCAGGAAGCCGATCTTCCGGCCGAACAGCCTCGGCGGCGTGTACGGATGGAAGAGCATCCAGATGGCGACGGTGTTCGTCAGTCCTCCGGCGAGAGCGCCGAAGGCGACGGTCACGAGGGCCTGGACGATGTCATCGGGCACGGTTCGTCCTCACCGCTGCTCGTGCCTCAGGAGACCCTGGACGGGGTACTCGACCTCTCGTAGGCGGAGGGTGCCCTCCAACATGAGGAGCGCGTCGACCGGTAGCTGAGGCCCCTCGCCGGAGCCCTCCTGGATCCAGGAGGCCGTCGCCTCGAGTCTTCCGCTCAGCCCGTCTTCGCCCGAGTCCAGGGACCAGATCACGGGGACGTCCCGGCGGGCGCGCTCGAAGGCCCGCGTCGCTTCCCAGGTCATCGTGACGGCCGGCCACTGCTCCTCCTCCCCTCCGCTCCCGCGTACCCATGCCCGCCACGTCCCCGGCGAGCCCGGGGGCCGGGCCACCGGGCTGTGGAGGACCGCCTCCAGCGAGTCCCCGGACGTGACCACCGCCCAGTCACCCGGGGGCACGTCGTCGGCCCGGCGCGCCCGGCTCATGTCCAGCACCAGGCCCGGAACCCGCTGGCTCGAAAGCATGAGCGCCCCGTCCGTCAGACGGAAGACCTCACCCCGCTGGCCGCTCCACTCCACGAGCTCGTCCTCCAGCACGACGTGGAGCTGACGCCCCCCCTCCTCGAACGCGATCCGCTCGAGTCTCTCCTCGTTCCCGACGATGAGTCGCATGCTCCCTCTCGGGAGGATCCGCCACGGCACGCGCGTCGGGGGGGACTCCCACGCCGCGTCGAAGAACGCTTCGAACGTGTCGCCCCGGCCCAGGAAGCCGCGGGCTCGCCGATCCACTCCGCCGGGACGTGTGCGCGCCCCCATCAGCCACGGGACGACGATGGTGCTGTCGTCGCGCGTGGTGAGGAAGACCACGTTCCGCTCGAAGGTCCGGCCCTGGAACGTCGCGGTCGTGTCGTCCCGGGCGGGCTGACGCTCGACCGAGTCGCCGCGGGGGCTCTCCGTCGAGCACGCGACGGCCAGAGCGGCCGCCACCAGGGCGGTCGCGCGGTGAAGCGGGCGGGTCGTGGGAGCGAGCATGGTCGGCGGAAAGGTAGTGGGCACTGGTCCCTGCGTCATCGCCGGCCTATTCTGTCGACTCGTTCGGCAGGCACCGACCTCCAGCGAAGGATCCATGCAGCTCTATACGAAGATCCTCATCGGTCTCATCGCGGGCGCCATCGCCGGTGTGATCGCGAACGTCTTCGCCATCGGGTTCCTCCAGGACCTCTTCAGCGCCATCGAGCCGCTGGGGACCGCGTTCATCCGCCTCATCACGATGATCGTGATCCCGCTGGTGGTGGCGAGCCTCTTGGTGGGGACCGCCTCGCTGGGGGACCTGCGGAAGCTGGGTCGGATCGGCGGGAAGACGCTCGGCTACTACATGTGCACCACCGCGATCGCGGTGACCATCGGGCTCGGGATCAGCAACCTGGTCGAGCCGGGGGGGCGGGTCGATCCGGCCACGCGGGACTCCCTCTCGGAGCGCTACGGCGGGGAGGCCGAGGCCTCGATGAGCCTCGCCGCCGAAGCCCCCTCCACCGTCGACGTCCTCGTCAACATGATCCCGCGGAACCCCGTCCGGGCGGCCGCGGAGATGGATCTCCTCCCGCTCATCTTCTTCACGATCGTCTTCGGGGCCGCCGTCAGCGTGGTGAAGGAGGAGTACCGAAAACCGGTCCTCGACGTCTTCAACGGCATCAACGAGGCGTCGATGATCATCGTCGACTGGGTGATGAAGCTGGCGCCCTACGCCGTCTTCGCGCTCATCGCGTCCGTGGTGGCGAACTTCGGGCTGGACCTGCTCCGCAGCCTCCTCATCTACTCCCTGACGGTAGTGGCGGGGCTCCTGCTCCACGCGTTCGGCACGTACGCCCTGGTGGTGAAGTTCCTGGCACGGCTGAGCCCGGCGGCCTTCTACCGGCGCATCGCCAACGCGCCGCTGGTGGCCTTCAGCACCTCGTCGTCCAGCGCCACGCTGCCCGTGACGATGGAGACCGCCGAGGAGGAGCTCGGCGTCAGCAAGGAGGTGTCGAGCTTCGTCCTGCCGCTGGGTGCCACGATCAACATGGATGGGACGGCGCTGTATCAGGCCGTGGCGGTGATGTTCATCGCCCAGATCTACGGGATCCCGCTGTCCATGGGCGATCAGCTCGTCGTGGTGCTCACGGCGACCCTGGCCTCCGTGGGGGCGGCCGGCGTGCCCAGCGCCGGTATCATCACCCTCATCATCGTGCTCAACTCGGTGGGGCTGCAGGGACAGGTGCAGGCGGGGATCGCTCTCATCCTCGGGGTGGACCGCATCCTGGACATGCTGCGCACGGCCGTGAACGTCACCGGCGACCTGACCGCCAGCGCGGTGATCGCGCGCTCGGAGGGCGAGGATCTCATCCCCCACCCGGTCGACCACCCGATCGCGCTGGGAAAGACCTGAGCCCGGGAGTCTCCGGACGTCCGCCGTCTCAGCGGGTGCGGGCGCTCTTCTGGGGGGGCTCGAGGATCTCGCTCGGACGGGCCTCGAGTCGCCGGTCCAGCTCCCGGAGGAAGTTCCGGATCCGGCGCCGATTCACCCCGAGGTCGGCGCTACCCTTCCGCGAGGACGACTCCATGTCGA
>JASFUL010000049.1:0-17743 GCA_050050315.1 Gemmatimonadota bacterium | reverse complement strand
TGGGACCTCCTCGAGCTCATCGACGGCATCCTCGGCTACGCACGCCACGAGGGAGAGAGCCTGCAGCTCCTCTTGAGCCCGGCGCGACCCATCCGGATCGTGGAGGAGGCGCTCGCGGCCGTGCGGGCGGAGGTGCACGACAAGGGACTCGTGCTCACGGTGGACGTCGCCGAGGATCTCCCCTCCCTCCGCACGGACCGGGAGAAGGCCGTCTGGATCCTCCGGCACCTCGTATCGAACGCGGCGAAGTTCACCGACCACGGAGAGGTGACGGTCCGGGTCACGGGCGGGCCCGAAGGAGTCGACTTCGCCGTCAGCGACACCGGGCCGGGCCTGGGCACCGTGGAACGGGGGCTGGCGTTCGAGCCGTTCTGGCAGGGGGAGCGGGCGGAGACGCGCACGAAGGGCGGGACCGGACTCGGTCTCAGCATGGCGCGGCGGCTCGCCACCGTCCTCGCCGGACACATCCGTGTCGAGAGCGAGGTGGGCCGGGGGAGCACGTTCGTCCTGCGGCTGCCCCGGGAAGGTCCCCCCCCGTCCTTCCCCTGACCGCTGCTCCCGCTCGCCCGACCTCTCTCGCTGGTCCGCTTCTTGAACCATCCTCCCCCGGCGCCCCCGCCCTTCTGTCATTGCGGCAGCGGGGACGGGTCGTCCGGAACAGGCAACCGCTCCCGGGAATCCCATGCTGAGCTTCGATCGATTGACGGTGAAGGCCGGTGAAGCCATCCAGGGCGCCGCCAGTGACGCCCGGCGGCGCGGAAACCCCGACATCCACGGCGTCCACCTGCTCCATGCCCTGCTGGCCCAGGAAGAGGGGATCGTCGCGCCGGTGCTCCGGAAGCTGGGCGTCCGGCCCTCCCTGGTGCAGCAGCGCGCCACGGAGGCGATCGAGCGGATGGCGAGGGTGGAGGGCGGCGCGGATCCGCGTATCGCCCGGGACCTGAGCAAGGCGCTGGACGCGGCGGACGAGGCCGCCCGCCGCCTGGGCGACGAGTACGTGTCCACGGAGCACATCCTGCTGGGGCTGACCGGCGAGAAGGACGACGCCGGACGCATCCTGCGGGAGGCCGGTGCGACCCCGGAGGCCGTGGGCGAGGCGCTGGAGGCGGTGCGCGGCACCCACCGGGTGACCGACCAGAATCCCGAGGAGAAGTACCGGGCGCTCGAGCGCTTCAGCCGCGACCTCACCGATCTCGCACGCCGGGGCAAGCTGGACCCGGTCATCGGGCGGGACGAGGAGATCCGGAGGGTCGTGAAGGTCCTGGCCCGGCGCACCAAGAACAACCCCGTCCTGATCGGGGAGCCCGGCGTGGGCAAGACGGCCATCGTCGAAGGTCTGGCCCAGCGCATGGTCGAGGGCGACGTGCCCCAGTCCCTGATGGACAAGCGTCTGGTCCAGCTCGACATCAGCGCCATGCTCGCCGGGGCCAAGTACCGGGGCGAGTTCGAGGAGCGGATGAAGGCGGTCCTGAAGGAGATCACGGAGTCGGACGGCCGCTACGTCGTGTTCATCGACGAGATGCACACGATCGTCGGGGCCGGGGCTGCCGAGGGCGCGGTGGACGCGGGCAACATGCTCAAGCCGCCGCTGGCCCGCGGCGAGCTGAGGATGGTGGGGGCCACCACGCTGGACGAGTACCGCAAGCACATCGAGAAGGACCCGGCCCTGGAGCGGCGCTTCCAGCCGGTCTTCGTCGCGCCCCCCTCGGTGGAGGACGCCGTGGCGATCCTCCGGGGGCTGAAGGAGCGGTACGAGGTGCATCACGGCGTGCGCATCACGGACGACGCCATCATCGCCGCGGTCAAGCTGTCGGATCGCTACATCGGCGGTCGGTTCCTGCCCGACAAGGCCATCGACCTGATGGACGAGGCCGGGAGCCGCCTGCGGATCGAGATCGACTCCATGCCCCAGGAGATCGACGAGGTCGAGCGCCGGATCACGCAGCTCGAGATCGAGAAGCAGGCCCTCTCCCGGGAAGAGGACCCGGCGGCCCTCGAACGGCGCGGCGCCATCGAGGCGGAGCTGAGCGAGCTGCGCGAACGGTCCAGCGGCATGAAGGCGCGGTGGCAGAGCGAGAAGGAGGCCATCGACCGGCTGCAGAAGCTCAAGGAGCAGGTGGACGAGCTGAAGATCGAGGCCGACCGCGCGACCCGGACCGGCGACCTGGAGCGGGCGGCCGAGATCCAGTACTCCGAGATCCCCGGCACCCAGCAGGCGATCGCGCTGGCCGAGGACCGGCTCGCGGAGCTCCAGGAGGAGGGCAGCTTCCTGAAGGAGGAGGTCGACGCAGACGACATCGCCCAGGTGGTCGCCGAGTGGACGGGGATCCCGGTGAGCCGCCTCATGGAGTCGGAACGCCAGCGGCTCACCCACCTCGAGGAGCTGCTCGGCGCCCGCGTGATCGGTCAGGAAGAGGCGGTGACGGCCGTCTCGAACGCGGTGCGCCGGGCCCGGGCCGGTCTCCAGGACCCGGATCGGCCCATCGGCTCGTTCATCTTCCTCGGACCGACCGGGGTGGGGAAGACCGAGACGGCCCGGGCCCTCGCCGAGTTCCTCTTCGACGACGAGCGCGCCATGGTGCGAATCGACATGTCGGAGTACATGGAGAAGCACGCCGTGGCCCGGCTGATCGGGGCGCCTCCCGGCTACGTGGGCTTCGAGGAAGGGGGTCAGCTCACCGAGGCGGTGAGACGACGTCCCCACTCGGTCGTGCTCTTCGACGAGATCGAGAAGGCCCACCCGGAGGTCTTCAACGTCTTCCTCCAGATCCTCGACGACGGGCGGCTGACCGACAGCCAGGGACGCACCGTGGACT
The DNA here is from genome assembly GCA_050050315.1 of Gemmatimonadota bacterium. GTDB lineage: Bacteria > Gemmatimonadota > Gemmatimonadetes > Longimicrobiales > Gaopeijiaceae > JASFUL01. The sequence continues at coordinate 14,927 of JASFUL010000049.1, read as the reverse complement.
TCCGGAACGCGGTCATCATCATGACCTCCAACATCGGGAGCCACATGATCCTCGAGGAGACCGGGCAGTCTCCCTGGGAGGACATCGAGGCGGAGGTGCGGCGGGCGATGATGCAGCACTTCCGGCCCGAGTTCCTCAACCGCGTCGACGACATGATCATCTTCCGACCCCTCGACGAGAAGGACCTGGAGAAGATCGTGGAGCTGCAGCTCAGGCGACTCGAGGGCCTCGCGTCGGAGCTCGACGTGACGCTCGAAGTGACGGAGAGCGCCAGGGCCTTCCTGGCCCGGGAGGGCTTCGATCCCGCCTTCGGCGCGAGGCCGCTGAAGCGTGTGATCCAGCGGCACGTCCAGAATCCCCTGGCGCTACGCCTGCTCGAGGAGGACGTGGAGCCCGGGGCGACGGTGCGGGTGGATACCGCGCCGGACGGGAGTGGCCTCGTGATCGAGCCGACTTGACCGCGGGTCGACCGGGACCGCAGATTTCCCGAAGGTTCGGCGCGACGCGCCGCTCCAACCCGTCCTCTCGGCACCAGGAGCCCATGTCCATTCTTTCCAGGCCACGAGGCGCGCTCGTCGCGGTCGTGCTGACCTCCGCGGTGGTGAGCGCGACGTGCACCACCCGCAGCGCCGGGAACCGCTCGTCCGGCGCCATGGGCGGCATGGCCCCGGTGCTCTCCGTGGAGCGGTTCCTCCAGGCGGCGAACGCGAAGGACTTCGACGCCATGGCCCGCCTCTTCGGGACGGTCGACGGTCCGGTGGAGGGCGACCCCCACGAGATCGAGTTCCGAATGGCCACCATCGCCGAGATCCTCGCCCACGAGGACTACGAGATCGTCTCGGAGGAGCGGGCGCCGGGGAGGCGCTATCCGACGAATCGGATTGGCGTGAACATCACCAAGAACGGGGAGGTCATTCGGGACGTGCCGTTCATGGTGATCCAGACGGACGACGGCGGGTGGCTCATCGAGGAGATCGACCTCGAGGAGATCACGGGGAGGTAGCGGCCCCGCCGGGGACACCGTGTGCGTCGGACCGTTCCACCAGCTCGACGAGGACCTTTCCGGTTCCTCGCGGGTGCAGGAACGCCACCCGGTGGCCGAAGGCGCCAGTGCGGGGCTCGGCGTCGATCAGCTCGAACCCCTCCTCGCGGAGGCGGGCGAGCTCGGCCCGGAGGTCCGGCGTCCGGTAGGCCACGTGGTGGAGCCCCGGCCCGTTACGCTCCAGGAAGCGCGCGACGGTGCCCGCCGGGTCCCGGGGCTCGAGAAGCTCCAGCATGCCGACGAACGCCACGGCCACGCCCTGATCGCCGACGACCTCGACGACGGAACGCTCCTCTCCCGTGACGCGTTCGTAGAGCGGCGCCGCCGCGGCGATCGAAGGCACGGCGATTGCGACGTGATCCAGGGCTAGATGCTGCATCTGAAGTCGACCGAAGACGGTCCGCCGCCACCGGGGGCACTCCCGGCCACGGGGCGAGGGACCTGGGACTCGGCGACCCGCTCGGTCGCCGTGTGGAAACCTAAGGAGAACACGATGGCCGAGGACAGCAGGGTGATGGAAGTGACGGACGAGAACTTCACCGACGAGATCGTCGAGGCCGACGGCCTCGCGATGGTCGACTTCTGGGCCACGTGGTGCGGCCCCTGTCGAATCGTGGCGCCCGTGGTCGAGGAGCTCGCCGGCGAATACGCCGACCGGGGCCTCAAGGTCGGCAAGCTCGACGTGGACACGAACCAGCAGACGTCGAGCCACTACGGCATCCGTTCGATCCCGACGATCCTGTTCTTCAAGAACGGCAAGATGGTCGATCGTGTCATCGGGGCGGTTCCCAAGCCGCACCTCGAGCAGAAGATCCAGGAGCATCTGGAGGGCGCCAGGACGGGCTGACCGCGTCGCGGGGCGGACGCACGGGGCCCGGGGGAGTCGTTCTCCCGGGCCCTTCGTACGTGGCGCGCCGACCGATGGCCGCCCCCCGGTGCGCCCCCCCTATCTTCGAGAGGTGGCCACCCTCTACCTCGTCAGCACCCCCATCGGCAATCTCGAGGACCTGACCCGCCGCGCCGAGCGGGTCCTGGCCTCGTGCGACCGGATCCTCGCCGAGGACACGCGAAGGACCGGTACGCTCCTGCGTCACCTGGGGATCGAGAAGCCGCTCGTGTCCCTGCACGCCCACAACGAGGCGGAGAGGAGCGGACGGGTCCGGGCGTGGCTCGGCGCGGGCGAGACCCTGTGCCTCGTCTCGGACGCGGGGACCCCCGTGGTGTCCGACCCGGGTCGAAGGGTGGTGGAGGCCGTTCTCGAGGGAGGCCACGAGGTCGTCCCGGTGCCCGGTCCGTCGGCGGTGCTGGCCGCCCTGGCGGCCTCGGGCCTGTCCGGCGACCGCTTCGTCTTCCTCGGTTTCGTGCCGCGCAAGGGCGGGGAGCGGAAGGAGGTCCTGGAGCGGATCGTCCACGCCCGGGAGACGGTGGTCTGCTTCGAGTCGCCCGAGCGGCTGGTGCGTCTGCTCGAGGAGCTGGAGGAGAGGCTGGGAGAGGCCGCGACGGGCCGGCGGGTGGCCGTGGGACGCGAGCTGACGAAGCTCCACGAGGAGGTGTTCCGAGGAACCCTCTCCGAGGCCGCCCGCTATTACGGGGAGACCGGCGTCCGGGGAGAGGTGACCCTGGTGGTGGAGGCGGCCCCGGTGGAACCGGCGGCCGACGCGGTGGACGAAGCGGCCGCCCGCGCCCTCGCCCGGGTCCTCCTGGACGAGGGGCGGAGTCCGAGCCGGACGGCCCGGGAGGTGGCGCGCCGCATGGGGGTGCCGCGCAACGCCGCGTACCGGCTGGTCCAGGACGAGCGCGAGGGAGCATGAGCGGGGTCACGGCAGGGGGAGAGCGGAGAACATGAAGGTGGCGCTGGCGGTCGCGCTGCTCGCGGCCACGCTCCCGGGCGGACCTCCTCCGGCTCCCGGGCCGGACGGCGCCGTCACGATCGCCCGGCTCCAGTACGAGGGCGGAGGGGACTGGTACGCGAACCCCTCCTCGCTCCCGAACCTGCTCGCGGCCATCCGTGACCGCACCGGCCTTCCGGTGGCCGATCGGGAGGCGACGGTGCGTCCCCTGGACCCCGAGCTCCGGGATCATCCCTACCTCTACCTGACCGGCCACGGCAACGTGCGCTTCTCCCCGGAGGAGCGAGCCGCGCTCCGCGCCTATCTCGTGGGGGGTGGCTTCCTCCATGCCGACGACAACTACGGCCTGGACGAGTCGTTCCGGCGAGAGATCGCGGCCATCTTCCCCGACCGTGAGCTCGTGGAGGTCCCCCCGGACCACCCTGTCTACCACGTGTTCTACGACTTCCCCGAGGGGCTGCCGAAGATCCACGAGCACGACGGAAAGCCACCGCGGGGGTACGGGATCTTCCACGACGGCCGTCTGGTCGTCTTCTACTCCTGGGAGTCGGACCTGGGCGACGGGTGGGAGGATCCCGGCGTGCACGACGACCCCCCCGCCGTGCGGGAGGAGGCGATCCGCATGGGGGTCAACCTCTTCCTCCACGTGCTCGGGCAGCAGGCGTCCGGACGGGGAGCCCGGTGACGTGAGCCCCGCCCCCCGCCTTCCCGACGTCGTCGGCCGTCTCCGACGCTACCTGGCGCGCCGGGCGTGGCTGGCCGCGCTCCCATGGGCCGGTGCGGCGCTGCTCGCCGTGCTGCTCCTGGCCTGGCTGCTGGTGGGACCCGGGGAGTGGCCCCAGGGCACGCCGGCTCCCCTCCTGCTCGACGTGGCGCTCCTGGTGGGGCTGGGGCTCGGCGCGTGGGCGGTGCGGAAGGGCCTGGAACGCCGGCTCTCCGACCCCGGGCTCACGGGTTCGATGGAGGAGGCCGCGGGGCTTCCCGCGGGCTCGATCCTGGGCCCCCTGGAGCTGAGCCGCCGGGTTCCTCCGGGGGTCTCGGAATCCCTCGCGGAGCGGGCCGAGCACCGCGTCCTGCGGGCCGTGGACCTGCCCGACGAGCGGCTGGCCGGCAGGCTCGGCTCGAGCACGCGCACGTGGCGCACGCGGGGGTGGATGGCCCTGGGGGCGACGGGCGTGCTGGCCGCCGTCGCGGCGGGGGTGGCCCCGGAGCGGGCGGCCTCGGCGTGGAGAGGGCTGGGTGCGCCGGTGAGCCTGCTGGCGCGTCCCGTCCTGCCGCCCCTGCGCGTGACCCCGGGGGACGCCGAGGTTCCGAGGGGGCAGGACGTCGAGGTCGTCGCTTCGGCGCCCCTGCGTGACTCCGTCACGCTCCACTGGCAGGCCTCCGGAGACGTGCCGCGGAGCGAGGTGGCCGAGCTCGTCGGCGGCCGGGCCCGCTTCACCGTGCGGGACGTGCGGGCGCCGGTCCGCTACCGGGTCAGCGCCCCCGACGGCGCGGCCACGGTCGAGCACCTCCTGACGCCCGTCGACCCGCTGCTGGTCGGGGACCTGACCGTGGAGCTCACCTTCCCGGCGTACACCGGGCGTCCGCCGGAGGCCTATCGGGGCGACGTCCCTCCCCTGACCGTGCCGGCGGGCACCCGACTCTCGATCCTGGGCCGTGCGAACCGGGCGCTCCGGGAGGCGGCGCTGGTCGACTCCCTCGGGAGCACCGTGGTCGACCTCGGCGTGGACGGGCGGTCGTTCCAGGGTCGCTGGTGGCCCACGGCGGGGGGGACGTTCGACTGGCGCTTCCGGGACGCGGGGGGCGAGCCCCCGGGCGTGACCCCGGTCCCGCTCGAGCTCGCCGTCGTCGCCGACTCCGCGCCGGAGGTCCGCTTCACGTTCCCGGCCCGGGACACCGTCCTCCCCCTCGACCTGCGCCAGCCGCTCGTGCTCCAGGCCCGGGACGACTACGGCATCCGGGATCTGGAGCTCGTGGCTTGGCGGGTCACCTCCCTGGGCGACGCCGAGCCGCCGCGGGTCCAGAGGATGGACCTGGGCGGGACCCGGGCCGTGCTCGCCCGTCCCCTCCTGGACCTCTCCGGCTGGGGCCTCCTCCCCGGCGACACGGTCCGCTACTACGGTCGCGTCCGCGACAACGCGGGGACGCCCGGGGAGGCGACGACCCGCGAGTACGTGCTGCGGATGCCCGGGGCCTCGGAGATGCGGAGAGGCGCCGAGCGGGGACTGGAGGCCGCCGCCGACCGGCTCGAGGAGCTGGGAGAGCGGGCGGCGAGGGCCGAGGCCGAGAACCGGGACCTCGAGCGACGGGCGGCCGCTCGGGAGGGGGCTCGACGAGGGGAGTCGCCGGCCGAGCGGACGCGCCAGGGCGAGCAGCGCGTCGGCTTCGAGGAGCGCGAGGAGCTCCGCCAGGCCGCGGAGGAGCAGGCGGAGATGGGGGCCGAGGTGGATTCGCTGCGCCAGGCCATGCGGGACATGGCGGATGCGATGCGGGAGGCCGGGGTGGCGGACCCGGGCCTCCAGGAAGATCTGGACGAGCTGCAGGACTTGCTCGAGGAGATCACGTCGTCCGAAGAGCGGGAGCGCCTCGAGCGGATGGTCGAGGCGCTCCAGGAGATGGACCCGCGCGAGGCGCGCGAGGCCCTCGAGTCGCTGGTCCGGGACCAGGAGAGCTTCCGCGAGCGGCTGGAGGAATCCGTCGAGCGCTTCAAGCGGGCGGCCGTGGAGCAGGACTTCCGGGCGACGGCGGCGGAGGCCGAGGAGCTGGCGCGGCAGGAGGAGGCCCTGGCCGAGGCGTTCCGGGAGGAGGACGACCCCCGGGGCCGCGCCGAGCAGCAGGATGCGCTCTCGGAGCAGGCAGCCGCCGCGGAAGAGCGGATGGAACGCCTCGAGCAGCGGCTGACCGAGCTGGGGGAGACCGACGCCGCGAGGGAGGTACGCCAGGCGCGGGAGCGGTCGGGAGAGTCGCGGCAGGCGATGGAACGGGCGGCCCGGGAGGCCCGCCAGCGGGACGGCCAGCGGGCGGGGGACGAGGCGGAGCGCGCGGCGGGGGCCATGCAGGAGGCGGCGGGTGAGCTCCAGCAGGCCCAGCAGCAGATGGCCCAGGAGCAGGCGGCGGCGATGGAGCGGGCTCTGCGCCGCACGGCCGAGGATGCCCTCTCCCTCGCTCGCCGCCAGTCCGAGCTCCGGGACCGGATGGCCTCGGCGGGCCGGGAGGAGATGGTCGAGATGCGGGGTGACGAGGCGGCCCTGGAACAGGGCCTGCGCAACATGGCGGACAACCTGAGCCGCGAAGGCGACGGACAGGCGGCGGGCCGGGAGCTCTCGGAGCAGCTGGGGCGCGCCATGCAGGCGATCCGTGGGACCGTCCAGTCGATGGAGGGACGCGGCGCGGCGTCGCCCTCCCCCGAGGGACAGGCCGACGAGGCCGTGGCGACCCTCAACGACGTGGCGCTCACCGCCATGGCGGCGGCGCGCGCCATGTCCCGCTCGGGCCAGGGTCAGGGTCAGACCGCCCAGGGCGGAGGGGACGTCCAGGAGCGCCTGGAGCGCCTGGCCCAGCAGCAGGGCGGCCTCAACCGCCAGTCCGGGCAGATGATGCCCCTCCAGCTCGGGGAGCAGGCGCTCGGCTCCCAGCTCCAGCAGATCGCCAGGGGACAGCAGTCCGTCGCCGACGAGCTCGGGTCCCTGGCGGACGAGCCCGCCGGCGAGTCCCAGTCCCTCGGCGACCTCGAGGCCCTGGCCGAGGAGGCGCGCTCCCTGGCCCAGGAGCTGGCCGGAGGACGGCTCGAGCCCGAGACCCGGCGGCGCCAGGAGGAACTGTTCCACCGACTCCTCGACGCCGGACGCTCCCTGGAGAACGAGGAGACGAGCGACGAGCGCGAGTCGAGCGCGGCGGGGGCGTTCCGGAGGGGCGAGGTGCTTCCCCTCGGCCCCGAGGAGCTCCGGGCCCTCCGCTACCGGCTCCCGGACGCAGCCGCGATGCAGCGCCTTTCTCCGGCCGAGCGCCGCCTGGTGATCGACTACTTCGAGCGCCTCAACCGGGCGTCGGAAGGGGGTGGGGGAGGACGATGAAGGCGGTCGCGGCGCTGGCGTTCCTGGTCCTGATCGCGGCCTCGGAGCCCATCCGGGCACAGACCGCGGACGAGGTCGACGTCCTCCGGCGCGCCGCGGCCCTCGAGGCCCGGGGTCGCAACGAAGAAGCCGTGGCGCTCCTGGGAGGCCTGCTGGAGAAGCGCCCGGCGTCCTCGGGAGCGCTCTTCTCCCTGGAGCGGGTGCTCCGACCGCTCGGGCGGGTCGAGGCCGTCCTTCCGTTCGCGGATCGCTTCCTCGAGGCCGAGCCGCGGACGCCCGGGGTGCGGTACCTGAAGCTCCGCGTTCTGAGCGAGATCGACTCGGTGGCGGGCCTGCAGCCGGCGATCGAGGCGTGGATCGACGCCGAGCCGCGCTCTCCGGAGCCCTGGCGCGAGGGCGCCCGCGTGCTCGAGGAGCGCGTGGGGGTACAGCCGGCCCTCGAGCTCCTCCGGCGGGGTCGGGAAGCCCTCGACGGCTCGGACCTCCTGGCCATCGAGACGGGAGACCTGCTGCTCCGGAGCGGCGACACACGGGGCGCCGTCGAGGAGTGGGCGCGGGCCCTCGGGCCCGACGGCTCGGACGCCCAGCTCATCCTCCGTCGCCTGGAGCGGCTCGGCGACGCGGCCGAGGTGGCGGAGGCGCTGGTCGTCCGGCTGGCGGCGGACCCCACCACCACGGCCCGCCGGCGCGTGGGCGTCAGGATCGCGGTCGCCACGGGACTGTCCGCCCCGGCCGTCGAGCTTGCGGAGAAGGTGGCCTCGTCGCTCGAGGGCAACGCCCGGAAGGACTTCCTGGCGGAGCTCGCCGGGGACGCGGAGCAGGCCGATCTGTCCGCCGTCGCCCTGTGGGCGTGGGATCGGATGCGGCGGGAGACGGCGGGCAACCGGGAGCGGCGGGTGCTGAACCAGCGGATCGCGTCCACGGCGCTGGCCGTGGGCGACACGGCCACCGCCCTGGAAGCCTCGATCCGCCTGGCGCGCTCGCTTCCGCCGGGATCCGCGGAGCGCCGGCGCGTCATCGCCGACCTGATCCGGGTCGAGGCGACGGCGGGAGAGCCAGACCTCCTGCAGCGGCGGCTGGAAGGCTTCCGCGCCGAGTTTCCGGACGCTCCCGAGCTGGACGAGCTGGCCTCGGCGGTGGCGGCGGGCCTCCGGGCGAAGGGGCGGGGGGAGGACGCCGCCGCCGTGCTGGACGGCGTCCGGGGCCCCCGCAGCGCCGTGGAGCGTGCCTACCTGCTGTTCGAGGAGGGGGCGGTCGAGGAGGGCAAGGAGGCGCTCCTCGCCGCGGTCGGAGGGTTGGATCCGGCGCGGGCCACGGGCACGATCCAGCTGGCGGCGCTGCTCGACCGCCTCTCGCCGCCGGCGGCGGCCCTCGTGGCGCGCTCCGCCGCCCTCGCCCACCGGGCCCGACCCGAGGCGGCCCTGACGGCGGTGGAGGAGGGGCTTCCTGGCGTGCCCGGAGACGAGCGCGCGGCCGTGCTGGCCCACGCGGCCCGTCTGGCCGAGGAGTGGGGTGACGCGGACGGCGCGGCGGCCCTCCGCGGCCGCCTCGTGGCCGAGCATCCCGAGGCGCCCGAAGCGCCGGAGGCCGGGCTGGCGCTCGCCCGGTGGCACGCTCGCTCGCCCGAGGGGGTGGAAGAGGCGGTGCGGATCCTCGAGGAGCTGATCCTGGCGCAGCCCGGGAGCGCGGTGGTGCCCGCGGCCCGTCGGGAGCTCGAGCGCCTCCGTTCCGGGGAGCCGGAACCGTGAGGCGGCTCCGCATGGTGCTGGTGGCCCTGGGAGTGCTCGCGGCTCCGACCGCCCTGTCCGCGCAGCACGTCCTCGTCCCGATGGACCGGACCCAGGCGAACCACCTGAAGGCCTACGGCCTCACGTACTGGGCCCTCACCCAGGGCGAGACGGGGGAGTGGCTGCTCAACTACCGCGGCGGGTCGTTCCTCCTTCCCGATCGCGAGGGCGTTCGGCGGGAGGCCGCGCTCCGGGGCGTCACGGTGGAGCCCGTCAGCGCGGCCGACGTCGCCTCGATCCGGGGGGTGATCGCCGACTCCAACATGGAGGCCGTCCCCCTGGAGAAGGCCCCCGAGATCGCCATCTACACGCCCCCGAACTCGACCCCCTGGGACGACGCCGTGACGATGGCGCTCACCTACGCCGAGATCCCGTACGAGACCGTGTGGGACCGGGAGGTGATCCAGGGCGAGCTGGACCGCTACGACTGGCTCCACCTGCATCACGAGGACTTCACCGGTCAGTACTCCAAGTTCTTCATCACCTACGCGGGCGCCCCCTGGCTCCAGGAGGAGGTGGCCCGCAACCGGGAGATGGCCGAATCCCTGGGCTTCGCCCACGTCCCGGATCTCAAGAAGGCGGTGGCGGTCCGGATCCGCGAGTACGTGGAGGAGGGGGGCTTCCTCTTCGCCATGTGCTCCGCCACCGAGACCCTCGAGCTGGCCCTGGCCGCCGGGCCGGTGGACATCGCCGCGGCGTGGTCCGACGGGACCCCGCCCGACCCGGCCGCCTCGTCCAAGATGCGGTGGGACCGTGCCATGGCCTTCGAGAACGCCGAGGTCCAGGTGGCGCCCTCGGTCAACGCGTTCAGCGACATCGACGGACACCAGGTGAACACCCCCTGGCGCGAGGAGCTCGGGGTGTACACGCTCTTCGACTTCTCCGCCCGCTTCGATCCGGTGCCGGCCATGCTCACGCAGAATCACGTGTCCGTGCTGCCGGACTTCTACGGACTCACGACGTCCTTCCGGATGGACCGGCTCAAGCCCGGCACGGTGGTGCTCGCCCGGGAGGGGCCGTGGGCCAAGTACATCCACGGCAACCTGGGGGAGGGCACCTGGACGTTCTTCGGGGGGCACGACCCGGAGGATCCGGAGCACCAGATCGGGGACCCACCCACCGACCTGGCTCTCCATCCCAACTCGCCGGGCTACCGCCTGATCCTGAACAACGTCCTCTTTCCCGCCGCGAAGAAGAAGAAGCTCAAGACGTGACGCGGCACGACGCGACGTGAGCGCCGATCCCCACACCGACGGCCTCGTCGGTGTCGACGGCCTCGAAGGGCCGGAACCGGTCTCCCTCGGGGCCGATCCCGCCCGGAAACCCCTGCGACTGTCGGCCCAGGCGGGGGCGGTCATCCGCTCCGAGGTGGAGCGGGCGGGGGGCCGCGAGGTCTGCTTCCTGTGCGACGTCACCGACGCGCGCGAGGTGGTCCGCCCCCGGGCCGTGGCCCGCGGCAACCGGAGCGCGGTCCTCGCCGTGGCCAGAGACGCCCCCGCGGGGGCGCTCCTGGTCCACAACCACCCCTCCGGCCTCCTGGAGCCGTCCGACGCGGACCTGTCCGTGGCGGCGCGGGCGTGGGAGGAGGGTCTGGGCACGGCCATCACCGACAACGGGGGAGCGTCCCTGTACGTCGTCGTGGAGCCCCCGGCGCCCCGGGTCGTCCACGCCCTCGACGTCGACGGCCTGGCGGCCGTGCTGTCTCCGGTCGGGGCGCTGGCGGCCCTGCACGAGGGGTACGAGGACCGGGAGGGCCAGCGCACGATGCTCCGGCTCGTGGCGGAGCGCTACAACGAGGGCGGCGTGGCTCTCGTGGAGGCCGGGACCGGCACCGGAAAGAGCCTGGCGTACCTTCTTCCTGCGGCGGCGTGGGCCCTGACGAACCGGGAGAGGACGGTGGTGAGCACGAACACCATCAACCTCCAGGCCCAGCTCGTGCGGAAGGACCTGCCGCTCGTGGGCCGCCTCGTGGCATCCCCCGACGATCCCGGGAGCCCGGAGCTGACGTGGGCGCTGGTGAAGGGGCGCGGCAACTACCTCTCGATCCGGCGGGCCCTGCTGGCCGCGGAGGGCGCGCCCACCCTCTTCGAGGACGACCGCTCCGGCGAGCTCGCGTCGATCCTCGAGTGGGCCGAGGGCTCCGAGGAGGGCTCGCTTCAGGACCTCCCCTTCATTCCCGAGTCCGACACCTGGGAGGAGGTCCGGAGCGACCCGGACATCTGTCTGCGGGGCAAGTGCCCGCACTTTCAGGAGTGCTTCTACCAGAAGTCCCGGCGGCGGGCGGCCTCCGCCGACATCGTCGTGGTGAACCACCACCTCCTCTTCACGGATACGGCGGTGCGGCGGGCCACCGACAACTGGAGCCAGTCCGCCGTCCTCCCGGCCTACGACCGGCTGGTCCTCGACGAGGCCCACAACCTCGAGGACGCGGCCACGAGCCACCTGGGCGTGGAAGTCACCCGCGCCGCCATGATGCGCCTCCTCTCCCGCCTCGACCGCAAGGGCAAGGGGGTCCTGGCGGCGATCCAGGCCGGGCTCCGCGGGCAGGGGGACCGGGCATCGAAGCTCAGCGCCCTGGTCGAGGAGCGGGTGAGGCCGGCCCTCGAGGGCGCCCGCGCGGCCGCGCTCAACTTCATCGACTGCGTGGAGCCCCTCGTCCCGGTGGAGAACGGCGAGGCGGTCCGCATCGGGGAGGGCGAGGGGACGCTCCCCGAGCCTACGGGGAACGCGGACGTACGGGGGCGCCTGGAGAGGCTGCTGGGCGCTCTTTCCGACCTGGAGCGCCTCGTGGGCCAGCTCCGCCGGCGCATCGACCCGGAGGAGGCGCTGGCCGAGAAGCTCGAGGGGCGCGTCCTCGACCTCCAGAGCATCGAGCGCCGGCTGGCCGCCCACCAGTACGCCCTGGCCCTCGTCCTGACTCCGAGCGAGGAGCAGGAGGGCTCCTACGTGCGCTGGGTGGAGGTCCGGGGGTCGGGCCGGCGGGCCAACCTGGCCCTGGCGGCGGCGCCCGTCGAGCTGGGACCGGTGCTGCGGGACTCGCTCTTCGCGCGTACCGACACCGTGGTGCTGTCTTCGGCCACGCTGGCCACGCGCCGGCGCTTCGACTTCCTGCGCGGCAGGGTCGGGCTCGATCCCGAGGGACTCGCCGCCATGGAGCGTCCTCCCCCGGTGGTCGAGGCCGTCGTCCCGTCGCCCTTCGACTTCGGTCGGCAGGTGCTCTTCGGCGTTCCCACCGACCTGCCGGACCCCCGGACCGGCGATGCCGCGCTGCAGGTCGACACGGCGCGGGTGACCCGCGACCTCGCCGAGCTCACGGGTGGAGGCCTCTTCGTGCTCTTCACCAGCCACCGTGCGCTCCGACGGGTCGCCGAGCACCTGCGCGACGACGGGGTGGACCGTCGGTGGCCCCTCTTCGTCCAGGGCGAGGACGAGCGTGCCCGCCTGCTGGCCGACTTCGTCCGTTCGAAGGAGGGGATCCTGCTGGGCACCTCCTCGTTCTGGGAGGGCGTGGACGTCCCCGGCCACCCCCTCCGGGGCCTGATCATCCAGAAGCTGCCCTTCCGGGTGCCGACCGAGCCGGTGACGGCCGCCCGGGTCGAGGCCATCGAGGCGAGGGGCGGGAACGCCTTCTACGAGTTCATGCTCCCCCTGGCGGCGCTGCGCCTCAAGCAGGGGTTCGGCCGGCTGATCCGCTCCCGCTCGGACCGCGGAGCGGTGCTCCTCCTCGACGACAGGATCGTGCGCAAGCGGTACGGCCGCTACCTCAGGGCGTCGCTGCCGGACGCCCCTCTCGCCAAGGGCCCCTGGCAGGATCTGGAGCGCGCCCTGAGGCGCTTCTACGAGAGCGCGGATTCCCGGTGACGGAGCCCCCCGCCTTGTGGACGGGTTGCGGCCGTTGGAGATTACCTGCCGCGCGAACGTCGGCCCACGGAGCGTGACGGCCGCGGCGGGCCGGAGCGGTCCGCCGGACCCGGGACCCCGGAGCGATGCGAGACATGAAGCGAATCGTCGGCATGACCATCGGAGTGATCTGGCTGGGGCTGGCCTTCCTCGCCCTGCAGCGCGCCATCGGCGGGTGGGAGCTGGGCCACGGCGACGTCGGTCTCTGGTGGGCCATCATCTCGGGCCTGCTGACGATCGCGGCGCTGGGAGCGCTGATCGGGACCTGGATCCACACGGGTCCCCAGCGGGGCTGAGGGGCCGACTCCGGCGTGTCCCGACCTCCGGCGCCCAGCAAGATCGTCTGCGTGGGACGGAACTACCGCGCCCACGCGGCCGAGATGGGCAACGAGCCTCCTCCGGAGCCCCTCGTCTTCCTCAAGCCCCCGTCCGCCCTGGTGACCGACGGCGGACCGATCGTGCTGCCCCCGGGGGTCGGGCGAGTGGACTACGAGGGCGAGATCGCGCTGGTCGTGGGCCGGCGCGCGCGGCGCGTCCGGGAGGCCGACGGGTGGGGACACGTGGGGTGGGTGCGACCGCTCAACGACGTGACCGCCCGTGACCTCCAGCGGAGCGACGGGCAGTGGACCCGCGCCAAGGGGTTCGACACGTTCTGTCCGCTGGGTCCGCCGACGCCGGCCGGGGACGTGGACCCCGAGGCGCTCGAGGTGCGCACCCGGGTGAACGGCGAGGAGCGACAGAGGGGCCGTGCCGCCCTGATGGTCTTCCCCATCCCCTTCCTCGTGTCCTGGATCTCGGGGATCATGACCCTTGAGGTGGGGGACGTGATCGCCACGGGCACCCCCGAAGGGGTGGGACCCCTGACCGCGGGCGACGTCGTCGAGGTGGAGCTGCCCGGGCTCGGGACGCTGCGCAGCGCGGTGCGGGCCGCCACGGAGGCTCCGTGACCACGCACCGCTCCGGCGCCTTCGGGCGGCTCCCGGGCTACCCCCTCGCGGAGATCCCGGCCAAGCGGCGGGCGCTCCGGGAGCGGGGCGTCGACGTCATCGACCTGGGCGCCGGCGACGCGGACCTCGCTCCGCCCCCGGCGGTGGTGGAGCGGCTGGCGGCGGTGGCCGCCGACCCGGCCTATTCCCGGTACCCCTTCCAGCTCGGGCTCCCCGCCCTCCGGGAGGCCCTGGCCGCCTGGATGGAAGCGCGTTTCGGGGTGGCCCTGGACCCGTACTCGCAGCTCCTGCCCCTCCTCGGCTCGAAGGAGGGGATCGCCAAGCTGCCGCTGGCCGTCATGGACCCCGGCGACGCCGCCGTCGTCCCGGACCCGGGCTACCAGGCCTACCGCGGTGGGGTGGTGCTCGCCGGGGGTGAGCCGTGGCTGGTGCCTCTGCGGCCCGGCAACGGGTTTCTCGTCCCCTTCGACGACATCCCGGAGGCCGTGGCCCGGCGCACGCGGATCGTCTACCTGAACTACCCGAACAACCCCACGACCGCCACGGCCACCCTGACCTATCTGCGGGAAGCCGTGGAGTGGTGTCGTCGGCACGACGCGGTGCTGGTCCACGATCACGCGTACAGCGAGATCGCCTTCGAGGGCTACCGGCCTCCGAGCGTCCTCGAGCTGGAGGAGGCCCGGGGCGTGGCCCTCGAGTTCCACTCCTTCTCCAAGACGTACAACATGACCGGGTGGCGTCTCGGCTGGGTGGCGGGGGCCGTGGAGCTGGTGGGCGCCCTCGAGAAGGTCAAGACGTTCATGGACACCGGGGTCTTCCTCGGCGTGCAGGCCGCCGGCGTCGCCGCCCTGGAGAGCTGGGACTCGTGGCTGTCCGGGAACGTGTCGGTCTTCCAGGCCCGGCGCGACGCCGTCGTCGAGGGCCTCCGGCGGGGCGGGTTCGACGTGCGGTCCCCCGCGGCAACCATGTACGTGTGGGTGCCCGTCCCAGAGGGTGAGCCATCGGCGGACTTCGCGCTGCGGGCGCTGGACGAGACGGGGGTGGTCGTGCTTCCGGGGTCCGCGCTCGGGAACGGGGGCGAAGGCTTCTTCCGGATCGCCCTCACCGTGTCCGAGGCCCGTCTCCGGGAGGCGGTGGAGCGACTGGGAGAGCTCGGCGGACCCTAGCCCGCACCCGCGCCGACCTCACTCGCTGGAAGACGACCCTCCCCCGTCGACGACGGGTCGGGAGCCCAGGAACGACGCGCGCCGGCCCGGTTTAAGATACCCGATGACACCCCCGAACCCCCCGCCTCGGCTACCGGAGCGGCCTCCGGAGTCGTACTA
>JASFUL010000048.1:0-18717 GCA_050050315.1 Gemmatimonadota bacterium | reverse complement strand
TTCCCATCGGCCCGCGCCCGGACCGAACGCGCGACCGAGATGAAGATCACCAGGCAGAGGCACGCCGCGAAGGCCATGAGGAGGACGTGCTTCGTCGGAGCGAAGTCCACGACCCCCAACGGCCCCAGGTTCACCGTCCAGCCGGTGGGCAGGTGGATCGGTCCGAGGCCCGGAAGCTCGTACTCGTTCAGGTCGACCAGGTGGTGCATGATCATGGTTCCCAGGTCGACCTGGCCGGCTCCGCTCGACTCGGCCCCGTGGGCCACCGCCTCGACGGCCTGCCCGGCGTGTTCCTGTGTCAGACTCAGAAGACCCGTCATCCGCTCTCTACGCCGTGTCCATCGTGCCGCGATTCATCGTCTCTCCGCCCTTCCGGAAGAAGAACGGCTCCAGGAGCAGCAGCCCGAAGAAGAACCCCGCCAGGCCGAGGAGCGTCGGTGCCGGCGGGAGGGCCGGAAGCTCCACCACCGCCCACGCGGCCAGCCCCACGAGCACCATCCTCGAGAGGGTGCCGCCGACCCACGCTGCGAGAAACCCCTTCGTCTTCCCTCGATAGCGCACCAGCAGCCCGAACGCCGGCACCTGTACGACCCATGCGACTCCGGCCGCCACGAGCAGCCCCGTGCGACCCGGCCCGTCGAGCCAGGGCCACAGGACTCCCGTCGCCAGGCCCAGCACCACGAGCCCGGCCACCGCGTAGGCGACGGTCCGCTTCACCGTTTCTCCCCGGACGCATCGGCGTCGTCGCGTGGCGCGTCTTCGCGTGGCTCGGTCACGAGCTGGCGGAACATGCTGTAGAACCCAGCCGCACCACCCACGAAGGCGCCGAGAATCGTGAGGACCGGAAGCGTGCCCAGCCAGCGGTCCGCCAGCAGCCCGAGCCAGAGGAAGAAGCCGATCGACGCGGCCAGGGTCATTCCCCAGCCGGCGTGACGTCCCACCGCGCTCCACGCACTGGTCGGACCGTCGGCGTCGCGCTTCTGCTCGGTCATCGTTCGACCGGTCGCCCTCCGTCTGGCTCCGAGCCGGCACAAGGTACCAGCTTGTGAAAAATTCCGCAAGCTCCGATCAGGCCCATTCCGCAAGGGCTTTCACGCGCCCCCGCACACCCCCCGTGCGGTTGCCGTCGCGACCGTCCTCCTCCTATTGTTCGGCCCCCCGGCGACCCCCTTCCGGGGGTTCCGGCGAAGGGCGCCGCCGGGGTCCCGATCCCCCCGCGTCGCCCTCGCGAGTCGGAACCCCGGAGGGCGGCGGGGGATCCGTACCCGCGGGTGCAGGGTACGGCGCCTCAGGAGACGGGAGGTCTCGAGGCCCCCGGCCTGACCATCGGAACGGACGAGGCATGGCGACCAGGGAAGAAGCGCTGTCCGGGGACCGGGACCTCGTCCTCCTGGACCGGGTGGGTCAGGTCTCGGACGCCCTCCGGGACGAGGTCGCCCGCCGCATCGTGGGCCAGCGGGAGATCGTGGACGGGCTCCTGACGGCGCTGCTGGCCAACGGTCATGCCCTGCTGGTGGGTGTTCCCGGACTGGCGAAGACCCTCCTCGTGTCGACGGTGGCCGAAGCCCTCGACCTCGACTTCAGCCGCATCCAGTTCACCCCCGACCTCATGCCCACCGACATCACGGGGACCGAGGTCATCGAGGAGGACCGGACCTCGGGACGCCGGGTGTTCCGCTTCGTACGGGGCCCGATCTTCGCCAACATCGTCCTCGCGGACGAGATCAATCGCACGCCTCCCAAGACGCAGGCGGCGCTCCTTCAGGCCATGCAGGAGCGCGCCGTCACGGCCGCCGGCCAGACCTACCCCCTGACGCCACCCTTCTTCGTGCTCGCGACCCAGAACCCCATCGAGCAGGAGGGGACCTACCCCCTCCCCGAGGCCCAGCTCGACCGCTTCATGATGGAGCTGGTCATCGGCTACCCCAGCCGAGACGAGGAGGAGGAGATCGCTACGATCACGACCGGCGACGACCGGGCCGAGATCCGCCAGGTGGTGGCGGCCGAGGAGCTGGTCGAGCTCCAGCACCTGGTCCGGAGGGTCCCCGCACCGCCGTCCCTCGTGGCGTACGCGGTGCGCCTCGCTCGGGCCACGCGGCCGCAGGACGGGGGGGCGCCGCCGCTCACCCGGCGCTACGTGAGCTGGGGGGCCGGGCCCCGGGCCTCGCAGTTCCTGGTGCTCGGCGCCAAAGCGCGGGCGGCGTCCCGGGGCGAGCCGGTTCCTTCCTTCGACGACGTCCGAGCGGTGGCGCCGGCGGTGCTGGCACACCGGGTCGTGCTGAACTTCGAAGCCGAGGCGGACGGCCGGGCCACACGCGACGTCATCGCCGAGCTGCTCGACATGAGTGATGCATGGAGGTAGCGCTGGACGCCGAGCCGGATCGATGTAGACCGGGCGACCGGGACGAGGGTCGCCCATGATCGGCACGCTCGCGGCAATCGTGGTCGCGCTGGTGTTGATGAGCGCCGCCATCTCGGCCGCCGAGGCCGCCACCTTCTCGGTGGGTCGTTCCCGGCTCCAGACCCTGCTCGACGAGGGCTTCCACGGCTCGGAGGCCCTCCACTCGCTACGCTCCCGCCCGGCACCCGTGCGGGCGGCCGTGCACCTGCTGGTCATCATCCTGAACCTGGTGGCCGTCGGGCTGACCGTGTTGCTGGGCTACGAGCTCGGGGGCGCCAGGGCGGCCCTCGCGGGGCTGGCCCTGGGCGCCGTCGTCGTGCTCGTCCTGGCCGAGATCGGACCCCGCGCGCTGGCCAGCCGGCACCCGATCCGCCTCGCGCTGAGCAGCGCGCCGATCCTCCTTTCGGTGGAGCGCTGGGTCCGGGTGGGCCTGTCGCCCTTCCTGAGGCTCGAGACCGTGCTCGCGGGACGGGGGGACGAGGACGACGTGACCGAGGAGGAGCGCGAGTTCCTGCAGGTCAGCGAGTTGGGCCAGGAGGAGGGCGTCGTCGATCCGGACGAGCACATTCTCGTGCAGCGGGCGTTCCGGCTGGACGAGCTGACCGCCTTCGACGTGATGACCCCCCGCGTCGACATCTTCGCCTGGAAGGACGACCTGCACCTCGAGGAGATCATCGGCGAGCTGGCCGACGTCCCCTACTCGCGCGTTCCCGTCTACGGCGACACCATCGACGACATCACGGGAATCCTCTACGTCCGCGAGGCATACGAGTCGTTCGTCGGGGGTGGCGGGACCCGCCCGCTCTCCGCCGTCTGCCGGGACCCGTTCTTCGTTCCAGGGTCGCTCTCCCTCGCCCAGCTCCTCAGGGACTTCCAGGCTCGGCGCATCCACATGGGCATCGTGGCCGACGAATACGGTGGCACCGACGGACTGGTGACCCTGGAGGACGTCCTGGAGGAGCTCGTGGGCGAGATCGTCGACGAGACCGACGTAGAGGGCGAGCCCCTCATGCGCATCAGCCGGAACGAGCTGGTGGCCGACGGCACCGTCGACCTCCGGGAGATCAATCACTCGTTCAACGTCTCGCTCCCGCAGCTCGAGCACCGGTCGCTCAACGGGTACATCCTCGAGGAGATGGGCTACGTACCCCAGGAGGGCGAATCCATCCGGCGCGGCCGGCTTCGGATCGACATCCTGGAGGCGTCGGACACCCAGGTCGTGCGAGCCCGCCTGCGCCGTCTCGACGACGACGAGGCGTCGGGGAATGGAGAGTAGGACGTGGCCCTCCTGATCCCCTTCCGGGGCCACGCTCCACGGATCGCCCCGGACGCGTTCGTCGCACCGACGGCGGTGCTGATCGGTGACGTGACCGTCGAGGCCGAAGCCAGCATCTGGTTCGGAGCCGTCCTGCGGGGCGACGACCCGGCGCACGGGATCGTCGTGGGACGGGGATCGAGCGTCCAGGAGGGCTGTGTCGTGCACGTGGGCCGCTGGGGCCCCACCGTCATCGGGCCGGAGTGCACGATCGGCCACGGGGCGAAGTTCGAGAGCTGCTCCATCGGCGAGCGCACGATCGTCGGGATGAACGCGGTCATCCTCCAGGAGGCCCGGATCGGGCGGGAGTGCGTCGTGGCCGCCGGTGCGGTCGTCACCGAGGGAGCCCGGGTGCCGGACCGGAGCCTCGTGGCCGGGGTCCCGGCGCGGGTCAAGAAGACCCTCGAAGGCTCCGCCGCGGCCTGGGTGGAGGGGGGAGGCCGGCACTACGTCGAGCTCTCGCGGGAGTACCTCGCGGCGGGCGTGGGCCGTCCGGCCCCGGCGGGCGACGGCGCGCGTTGCGAGCTCTGCGGCGGTCCGGTCCTGCAGCGACACTGCAAGATCGTGTGCCTGAACTGCGGCTACCAGCGGGACTGCTCGGACCCCTGACCGGGGCCCCACCGGAGATCGCGCGGCCCTGCTATCGCAGGCCCAGCATCCCGCCGAGGTACCAGTCGAGGATGGCGTCGCCCCACCCGTAGGCGAGGGCCCCGCCCGCGGCCAGGAAGATCCCGAGCGGGATGAGCTTCTTCGTCAGAAGGCTGATCGGCCCGTACACCACCAGCGCCAGCACCGAGCCGAGGAAGACGGTCAGGGCGACGCCCCACGGGCCGAGGAACGCCCCCACCATCATCATCATCTTCACGTCGCCGCCCCCCAGCGCGGACTCCACCCCGGCATCCTCGAGGCGCGACGGATTCAGCCGGCGGACCAGCCAGGTACCGCCCAGACCCACGAGCCAGAGGCCGACGTAGCCCGTCGCGGCACCGACGAGGGCGTCCAGCCCGCGGATCCCGCCCGGAAGGAACGCCATCCCCAGCCCGAGCACCGTGCCGCCCACCGAGAACTGGTCGGGGATGACGTAGTAGCGGGCGTCGCTCAGGCTGATGCCGAACACGATGGTGAGGAAGAGCGCGCCCCGGACGGCCTCCCATCCGATCCCGTGATACCAGACGAGGCCGGCCCAGATCAGCGCCGTGGCCATCTCCACCAGGGGGTACTGGAGGGAGATCGGCTCCCCACAGCTCCGGCACCGTCCCCGGAGTACGATCCAGCTCAACACGGGCAGGTTGTCGTACCAGTGGATGAGCGCGTCGCAGCGGGGGCAGCGAGAGCGCGGGTGCACGACCGACCGGTCCTCCGGCCACCGGATGGTGCAGACGTTCAGGAACGAGCCGAAGGCGAGTCCGAAGAGACCCGCGACGACAGCGGGCAGGAGGGGCTCGGTCACGGGCCCATTCCGGGCGCCGACGCCCTCGCCTCCGCCGACGCTCGAGGACGCGTCAGGGCGAAGAGTAGGATGGACCCGGCGACCGCCGCGTTCAACGACTCCACGTCCCCCCGCATGGGGACGCGCACGGCGAGGTCCGCCCGACGCCGGAGGTCTCCCCGGAGCCCCGCGCCCTCGTTCCCCACCGCCAGTGCCCACCCGGGCTCCGGCCGGAGGGCGCCCACGTCCTCCCCGTCGGGCTCGGCCGCCAGAAGCTGCACCCCACGGGAGGACAGCCACGCCCCCGTCTCGACCCAATCGGCCCGCACCACCCGCACGTCACAGACGGCGCCGGCCGAGGCGCGCACCGTCTTCGTCCCCCAGGGATCGACGGTGCCGTCGAGCGCGACGACGCCGTCGAGCCCGAAGCCCGCGGCCGTCCGCATCAGCGTGCCCGCGTTGCCCGGGTCCTGGATCGCGTCCAGCAGGAGGAGCCGGGGCCGACCTCGTCCCGGGGGCGCGAGGGCGTCGAGGGCCCACCCCGGCTCCGCGCAGACGAGCACGACTCCCTGGGGCGTGCGCGTGTCCGCCACCCGGGCCAGCTCGTCGTCGCCCACGTCCACGAGGTCGAGGCCCGAGTCGTCCAGACGCTCGGACAGGCGCCTCCCCTCGGCCGTTCGATCCAGGCGGGGCGCCCGGAGGGCGAAGCGGATCTCGGCCGGGGCGTCCAGCGCGGCCTCCGACGCGCGCACTCCCTCGAGCAGGAACAGCCCCTCCCTCTCCCGCGTCCGCCGGCGGTGGAGCCGCAGGAGGAGCGCCTGGCGGCGACGGCTGAGGGTCACGCTCCCACCCCCCCGGCCACGCCGGCCGGAACTCGCCGCAATCGCCGATGTAGTCCGTGCGCGGCGCTCCGACCTCTCCGCGGCGCGCCTCCCGCACCCCTTCGACCCTTCCGGAGACCCGCATGGAACGGAACGCCCTCCCCGTCGCCCTCACCGTCGCCGGAAGCGACAGCGGTGGCGGCGCGGGCATCCAGGCGGACCTCAAGACGTTCCACGCGTTCGGCGTGTTCGGCACGAGCGTCGTGACGGCCATCACCGCCCAGAACACCCTCGGTGTCACCGCCGTCCACGCGGTGCCTCTCGACGTCGTGCGGGCACAGCTGGAGGCCGTGGTCACGGACCTTCGACCTGCCGCGGTGAAGTCCGGCATGCTCGCGACCGCCGAGCTGGTCGAGGAGGTGGCCCGGGGCCTCGTGGATCACGGCCTCGAACGCTATGTCCTCGACCCCGTCATGGTCGCGACCTCCGGAGACCGGCTCCTGGACGAGGACGCCGAATCGGCCGTCGGCGAAGCGCTCGTGCCCCTGGCGACCCTCGTGACCCCCAACCTCCACGAGGCCACCATCCTGACCGGAATCCCCATCGGGACGGAAGACGACATGCGCTCGGCCGCGGCGGAGCTGGTGCGCATGGGGGCGAGGGCCGCCCTCGTGAAGGGAGGTCACCTGACCGGCGCCGCCGAGGCCGTCGACGTGCTCCGGACGGCCGACGGGCGCGAGCGGACCTGGCGTCGCCCGCGCATCGAGACGGATCAGACCCACGGCACCGGGTGCACCCTGTCGTCGGCGGCCGCGGCCTCGCTCGCCCGGGGCGCGTCGCTTCCCGACGCGGTCGACCGGGCGGTGAGCTTCGTGGCCCGGGCCATCGCAGGGGCTCCCGGGCTCGGCGCCGGTCACGGACCCGTCAATCACTTCGTGGAGGCCGACCGCGCCTAGCGCCCGGACCCCCGGGGTCGGAGGGGGCGCCGCGCCGGGGGCGCGACGGTGCGCGACGCTCACGCCCGGCCCCGGACCGGTTGGAGGGGAAGCTCGCGTATCACCCCGCGGACGAGGCGCCGGAGCGCCGCGCCGGCGGTCCGGCCCGTCTCGAGGACCTCCGCGTGGGAGAGGGGCCCCCGGGACAGGCCCGCCGCGCGGTTCGTGATCAAGCTGAACGCCAGGCAGCGCAGGCCGAGGGCCCGCGCGGTGAGGACCTCCGGCACGGTCGACATTCCCACGGCGTCCGCGCCGCACCGCTGGAGCATCCGGACCTCGGCGGGCGTCTCGTAGCTCGGACCCGGCACCGCCGCGTACGTCCCCCGGACCAGACGGATCCGCTCCCGGACGGCCACCCGCTCGGCCACCTCCTGGAGCTCCGGATCGTAGGGCGCCCTCATGTCCGGAAAGCGCTCCTCCCCCTCCTTGACCGGACCCGCCAGGGGACTCCGCCACATGAGGTCCAGGTGGTCCTCGAGGAGCATGATCGAGCCCGGCTCGAGCCCCCGGGAGACGCCCCCCGCCGCGTTCGTCAGCAGGAGCGTCCCGGCTCCCAGCGCGGCGGCGATCCGCACCGGGGCGCACACGAGGCCCACGGCGTACCCCTCGTAGACGTGGAAGCGTCCCGCCTGGACCAGGACGCGCCGGCCCCCCAGACGGCCCGAGACGTACCGGCCGGCGTGCCCCTCCACGCCGGGCAGCGGAAACCCGGGCACCCGGACGAAGGGCACCTCCACGGCGTCGTCCAGGCCCTCGGCCAGGTCGCTGAGACCGGAGCCCAGGATCGCCACGACCTCGGGCGGCTCCTCCCCGATGCTCGCCCGCACCGCCCCGGCCGCCGCCTCGACGTCGAACGAACGCACTCGGTGCCGTCTCACGGGCCGCCCCCCCCGGCGTCCGGGATGCCGCTCATACGAGCATTCCCGCGACGGTCGCGGTCATGAAGGCCGCGATCGAGCCCGCGATCATCGCCCGGAGCCCCAGACGCGACAGGTCGTGGCGCCGGGAGGGAGCGATCCCGCCGATGCCGCCGAGCTGGATCGCGATGGAGCTGAAGTTGGCGAAGCCGCTCAGCGCGTAGGTGGCGATCACGGCCGAGCGGGCGCTGATCCCGGGGCCCTCGCCCCCGAGGATGGCCGACAGCTGGAGGTAGGCCACGAACTCGTTCAACACCGTCTTGACCCCCATCAGGCTCGCCACCACCTGGGCGTCCGCCCACCGCACCCCCATGAGCCAAGCCAGCGGCGAGAGGGCCCACCCGAGGATCGTCTCGATGGTCAGCCCGTCGAAGCCCACCAGCCCCCCCGCCCATCCGACCAGGGAGTTGAGCAGGTACACCAGCGCCAGGAACGCCATGAGCATGGCGCCCACGTTGAGCGCCAGGCCGAGCCCGTCGGACGCCCCGCGGGCCGCGGCGTCGATGACGTTCACGTCCGGCTTCTCGACCCGGATGTCGAGGGTCCCCGACGTCTCCGGGTCGCCGTCTTCCGGGTACATCAGCTTGGCCACGACCAGCGCCGCCGGCGCCGACATCACGGAGGCGGCCATCAGGTGCCCCGCGATGTCGGGGAAGTAGAACACGAGCATCCCCACGTACGCCGCCAGCACGCCCCCGGCCACCGTGGCGAACCCCCCCGTCATGACCGCCATGAGCTCGCTCATGGTCATCTTCTCGACGAAGGGCTTGATGAGCAGCGGGGCCTCGGTCTGGCCGACGAAGATGTTGCCGGCCGCCGAGAGCGTCTCGGCGCCCGAGGTGTGCATCGTCCGCTGCATGACCCACGCGACGCCCCGGACCACCAGCTGCATGATGCCCAGGTGGTACAGCACGGTCATCAGGGAGCTGAAGAAGATGATGGTGGGGAGCACGTTGAAGGCGAAGTAGGCTCCCGTGTTGGCCACCAGTCCCGGCTGGGGCTGGATCGGGGCGTTTCCACCGGCCTGACCCTGGCCCACCGGAACGTTGTTCCACACCAGCTCGCCGAAGAGGAAGCGCGCCCCCTCCACGGTGTAGCCGAGGAGCGCCACCACGACGTCGTTGACGGCGTCGAACACCGTGGCGCCCACCGGCGTCTTGAGGATGAAGACCGCGAACAGGAGCTGCAGCGCGAGGCCCCACAGCACCACCCGCCAGGGGATGCGCCGGCGGTCCACGGAGAAGCCCCACGCCAGGAGTCCCAGCACGAGGAGTCCCAGCACCGAGCGCAGGCGCTCCGCGAGCGGCGTGTCCAGGCTCCGCGTCCCGGTCCCGAGCCGCGTTTGCTGGACGTCCTGGCCGGCGGGCGTGGCCTGCGCGAGCGAGTCCGCGGAGCCACCGAGGCCGGTGGCGGTCGTGTCCGTCCGCGCCCCGGCGGTCTGCTCCGACCGGGACGCTCCGTCCGCGGGCGCCTCCACCTCGCCGGGCGCCCCCTGCACGCCCGCGGCGTCCGCGGACTCCCGGGCGACGTGGATCCCGGCGACGATCAGCGCCAGGGTGAGCAGCCAGAGCAGGCCGACGAAACGGGACGGTCGCGTCATGGATTCCGGGGGTCCAGGAGGTCGCTCGGGGTCCGGGGCGGGCCGGGCTCCTGCCGAATATGCTCCAGGGCCCGCTCGGGAAAAGGGGTCACCACCATCCGCCGTGCTCGATCTGACCCGGCTGGAGGCGCACTCCGGCGCGCTTGGCCTGCACGAGCTTCGGGTTCCGGAAGACGGGGATCAGGACCACGCCGGCCACGAAGCCCCCCACGTGGGCCCAGAAGGCCACGCCTCCGGTAGCCCCCGATGGCTGGCCGAACGACGAGCCGAGCTGGAGGAGGAACCAGTAGCCCAGGTAGACCCAGGCGGGCAGGCTGACGACCGTGATCAGCACGATGAGGATGAGCAGGGTGCGCACGTGCGCGCGGGGGTACAGGACGAGGTAGGCGCCCATCACGGCACTGATCGCTCCCGAGGCACCCACGACCGGCACGGCCGACTCCGGGGCCGAGAGCACGTGGGCACCCGCCGCCACGAGGCCCGTGATCACGTAGAAGACGAGGAAGCGCAGGTGGCCCATCGAGTCCTCGACGTTGTTCCCGAAGATCCACAGGAACCACATGTTGCCCACGAGGTGGAGCCAGCCACCGTGCAGGAACATGGACGTGAAGAGGGCGCCCCAGGTCAGGCCGCCGAGCTCACAGCGTATCCCTCGCCCGACCCCCACCGCCCCCCGTTCTCCACCGGCGATCTCCGCGGGAATGGCCCCCAGCGAGCAGACCGAACGGGCGAGCGTCCGCTCGTCCAGTCCCCCACCCTGCACGAGGATCCAGACGGACACGCAGGCCGCGATGATGAGGAGCGTGACGACCGGGAAGAGCTCGGTCGGGTTGTCGTCTCTCAGCGGGAACATGGTCTGAAGGTGGCCCCCGCGGTGGGTTCCGCCAACCGAGCCCGCTCCGGGGCCGGGCGGGAGGGCCGGGTGCGGGGGCCCGGACCTGCCGGTCCGGCGTGCTGCCAGACCGGCCGGATTCGGCCGGGAATCCCTGCACGAACGCGCCAGAATGGCGCGAGACGACGCCGCACGGGCGGGCATGCTCGTTGCACGGTACCTCGCCGGATCGCCCCGGGCTCGTCCGTCGAGTCCGGCGGCGTCGGGTCCGGCCGGCGGGACGTCGCGAGGGCCCCCGGGCGGATCGGCCGGATCCCGATCGACAGGTGACAGGCAGCAGGCACCCCAGAAGATACAGGAGCGACCATGGGCAAGGTGATCGGAATCGACCTGGGAACGACCAACTCGGTGGTCGCCGTCATGGAGGGCGGTGAGCCGGTGGTCATCCCCAACGCGGAAGGTGGTCGCACCACCCCCTCGGTGGTGGCGTTCACCAAGGACAACGAGCGCCTCGTGGGACAGGTCGCGCGTCGCCAGGCCATCACGAACCCGGAGAACACCATCTTCTCCATCAAGCGGTTCATGGGGCGCCGGGGCGGCGAAGTGAGGTCGGAGGAGAAGCTGGTCCCCTACGAGGTGAAGACGGACTCCCAGGGCCGCGTCGAGGTCCACGTCCCCAACGCGAACGAGACGTTCAGCCCCCCCGAGATCTCCGCGATGATCCTGCAGAAGATGAAGCAGACCGCGGAGGACTACCTGGGGCAGAAGGTCACCGAAGCGGTGATCACCGTGCCGGCCTACTTCAACGACTCCCAGCGACAGGCCACCAAGGACGCCGGGAAGATCGCCGGCCTGGACGTGAAGCGGATCATCAACGAGCCGACCGCGGCCGCCCTCGCCTACGGGCTCGACAAGAAGAGCGACGAGAAGATCGCGGTCTTCGACCTCGGGGGAGGGACGTACGACATCTCCATCCTCGAGATCGGCGACGGCGTGTTCGAGGTGAAGGCCACGAACGGCGACACCCACCTGGGCGGAGACGACTTCGACCAGAAGGTGATCGACTGGCTCGTGGCGGAGTTCAAGCGGGACCAGGGCATCGACCTCTCCAAGGACTCCATGGCGCTCCAGCGGCTCAAGGAAGCCGCCGAGAAGGCCAAGATGGAGCTCTCGACCACGATGCAGACGGAGATCAACCTCCCCTTCATCACGGCGACCCAGGAAGGCCCGAAGCACCTGAACTACAAGCTCACCCGGGCCAAGTTCGAGCAGCTCGTCGACGATCTCATCCAGCGGACGATCCCGCCCATGAAGGCGGCGCTGTCCGACGCCGGAATCGACGCGTCGGCCGTGGACGAGGTGATCCTCGTGGGGGGCTCGACCCGGATCCCGAAGATCCAGGAGATCGTCAAGGAGTTCTTCGGGAAGGAGCCCCACAAGGGCGTGAACCCCGACGAGGTCGTAGCCGTCGGAGCCGCCATCCAGGGCGGTGTCCTCGCGGGTGACGTGAAGGACGTGCTCCTCCTGGACGTCACGCCCCTGTCCCTGGGGATCGAGACGCTCGGGGGTGTGATGACGACCCTGATCGAGCGGAACACGACGATCCCCACCAAGAAGACCGAGACGTTCTCCACCGCGGAGGACAGCCAGACCACGGTGGAGATCCACGTGCTCCAGGGCGAGCGGAAGATGGCCCAGGACAACCGGACCATCGGCAAGTTCCAGCTCACGGGCATCCCACCGGCGCCCCGGGGTGTGCCCCAGATCGAGGTCACCTTCGACATCGACGCCAACGGGATCCTCCACGTGAGCGCAAAGGACCGCGCCACCGGCAAGGAGCAGAAGGTCCGCATCGAGGCGTCCAGCGGTCTCAGCGACTCCGAGATCGACAAGATGGTGAAGGACGCCGAGTCCCACGCCCAGGAGGACGAGGAGAGGCGCGAGAAGGTCGAGGCCCGCAACCAGCTCGACAGCCTGGTCTACCAGGTGGAGAAGGACGCGGGCGAGTGGGGCGACAAGGTCTCGGACGCCACGAAGCAGCGTCTCGACGAGGCCGTGGAGAAAGCCAAGGAGGCGCTCAAGGGAGACGACACCGGCGCCATCAACTCCGCCCGGGACGAGCTCATGCAGGCCTTCAGCGCCGCCGGGCAGGAGATGTACCAGGCGCAGGCGGCCGAGAGCGGTGCCCAGCCCGGAGCCGAGGGCTTCGAGGGCGCCGAGCCGGAGGCCGAAGGCGCCGAGCACGAGACCCCCGAGGCGGAAGAGGATGAAGAGGTCGTCGAGGCGGACTACGAGATCGTCGACGAGGAGAAGTAGGCAACCCCGCCGACCCCGGGACGCGTCCCATGGGGATGTGGTCCCGGGGCGTCCTCGGACACCCGGACCGAAGGGTCCCCGGACGGCCAGGAAGGACGGTCCGTACGGGGACCCTTCGGATTACCTACGGTGTAGTCTGCCCGACATGTTGAACAACGGAAGCGGGACCCCACAGGTCCCCCTCAGAGCATGCGGACCCCGCGCCGTCGGGCAGCGGGGTCCGGACGTTCGGATGAGAACATCAGCGGCAAGGTGGAGAAGATGAAGAAGGATAGGGAAGCAAACCGGACACACGACCCCCTCCGGTCCAAGGCCAAGCTGGCCCTCGGCACCGCTGTCGCCCTCGTCGCGGGACTCGGACTGGCGTCGGGCCTCGGCTGGACGCACGTGACCCTGCCCGCGATCGACGAGGCGCCGCAGGTGCGGCAGGAAGCGATCCAGCCGGCCCTCGACCTGAGCGACGCGTTCGTCAGCATCGCCGAAGTGGTCACGCCCGCCGTGGTGCGCATCGAGGCGGTGCGCCCGGGCCGGCGCGTGGCGACCCAGCTGTCCCCCAACGTGCCGGACGCGTTCCGGCAGTTCTTCCGGGACCAGGAGCCCGAGCAGCAGCCGCGTCTCGGGGGCGGGAGCGGATTCATCATCTCGCCCGACGGATACATCCTGACCAACGACCACGTGGTCGGCGGGGCGAACGACATCACGGTCTATCTCTCGGACCGCCGCGAGTTCTCCGCCAAGGTCGTCGGATCGGACCCCTACACCGACGTGGCCGTCATCAAGATCGAGGCCGACCACGATCTCCCGACCCTGTCGTTCGGCGACGCCGAGAGCGTGCGCGTCGGCGAGTGGGTCCTCGCGGTGGGCAACCCCGGATTCGGCGCCGGCAACAGCACCCTCGACTACACGGTGACGGCCGGGATCGTGAGCGCCCGGGGCCGGGGGCTCCAGCTCATCAACCGGGAGCTGAACCGCGACCCGGCGACGGCCGCGAACGCGCCGTTTGCCATCGAGGACTTCATCCAGACGGACGCGGTCATCAACCCCGGCAACTCCGGGGGGCCCATGGTGGACCTCAAGGGCCAGGTCATCGGGATCAACTCGGCGATCGCGAGCCAGAGCGGCTTCTACCAGGGGTACGGCTTCGCGGTGCCCATCAACATCGCCCGGCGGGTGATGGAGGACCTCGTCGAGTACGGCTACGTGAAGCGGCCGCTCATCGGCGTGAGCATCACGGAGGTCACGGCCGAGGCGGCCGAATACTACGGCCTCCCCTCGATCGCCGGAGCCTTCGTCAACGACATCACCGGCGCGCCCGCGCGCAACGCCGGGATCCAGGACGAGGACGTGATCGTCGCGGTGGACGGGAAGCCCGTGGGCTACCCGAATCAGCTCCAGCAGCGTGTGGCCGAGTACCACCCGGGCGACGAGGTGACGGTGACGCTCTACCGTGACGGGAAGCCGCTGGACGTGCAGGTGCGCCTCGGCGAGGCTCCCATCAACGAGGTCCAGACCCCGGTGGCCGCGGTCGAGACCGCGGCCGAGGACCGGCTCGGCTTCGCGGTGGAGCCCCTGACCCCCGAGGTGGCGGAACGCCTGGGGTACGAGCAGGCGGAGGGCGTGGTCATCAGCGACGTCCAGCCCCTGAGCCCGGCCGGTCGCCAGAGCCTCGGGCGCGGGCTGCGCCTCGTGGCCATCAACGACCACGAGATCCACGAGCCGAACGACGTGCGCGAGGCCCTCGACGACGTGGAGCCCGGCTCGGTGGTGGCGCTGCACACCGAGCTCCCGGGCGGCACTCCGAGGATCTTCCACGTCCGGATGCCGGGGAACTGACGGGGGAACGCCCGGCGCCGCTCCGGCGCCGGGCCCACCACCGGCGCGGGCCGGTCCGCCGACGGCAACGTCGCGCGGCGCCGGCCTGTTCCTTTGCGGGGTCGCGTCGGACGCCGGCACGCTCGTGTTGAAGGCCCTTCCGGCCCCGGTTATCTTCGAAACTGGAGGCCTGTTGCCGCGAAAGTGGCGGAACTGGTAGACGCGCGAGACTTAGGATCTCGTGGCCTCGTGCCGTGGGGGTTCGAGTCCCCCCTTTCGCACTCCCACCTGCGATTGAGGACGATCCGGGCCCTGGACCCCGCTCACTGATTCCCGAGACCGCATGACCATCGAAGCGACCGACTTGAAGATCGACCTCGAGGAGAAGGAGCGGTGGCGCCGCACGCTCAGCGTCACGGTTCCGGCGTCCGTCGTGACCGCGGAGCGGCGCTCCGTGCTCGACCGGCTCTCGAGCCGCATGAAGCTGAAGGGCTTCCGGTCCGGGAAGGTCCCGGCGTCGGTGGTCGAGCAGCGGTACGGCGCCGCCGTGAACCAGGAGGTGCTCGACAAGGTCATCGGCGAGGCGTACAAGGAGGCGCTCCGCCTCGAGTCGTTGAACCCCATCAGCCAGGGCGAGGTGGACGAGGTCGAGTACGAGCCCGACCAGGACCTCGTCTTTTCCATCTCGTTCGACGTGCACCCGAAGATCGAGGTGGCGCGGCTCGGAGGCTTCGCCATCGAGCGTCCGGCCGCGGAGGTGGCGGACGCGGACGTGGACCGTGTCGTGGAACGCCTGCGGGACCAGAACGCCGCGTGGCAGCCGGCCGAGGAGGGGAAGCCGGAGAGCGGGGACTTCGTGGCGGTCACCGTTCACATGCTCGAAGACGGGGAGCCTTCGGGCGAGCCCAACCACTACGACCTGGTTCTCGGGGAAGGTGACGCGATCCCCGACGTCGAGGCGGCCATCCACACGCTCGAGCCGGGACAGACGGCCGACTTCCACGTGAAGTTCCCCGACGACTTCCCCAACGAGGAGCGGCGCGGCCAGGAGCAGCACCTGCGGATCACGCTGGAAGGCCGGAAGACCAAGGACCTGCCCGAGGTCGACGACGCGTTCGCCCGCTCCCTGGGCGAGTTCGAGGACGTCGAGACGCTGCGGGCACGGATCCGCGAGGACCTGGAAGGGGAGGCCCTGGAGCAGGCCGAAGGGGCCGTCCGCGGACAGATCATGCGGAACATCCTGGACGCCAACCCCTTCGAGGTGCCCGACTCGATGGTCGACCGATACATCGAGTCGCTCATGGGCGACACCGAGGGCGCCGATCCGCAGCAACTCGCTCGGGCGCGGGCCGAGATCCGCCCGGAAGCGGAGAGGGCGGTCAAGCGGATCCTGTTGGTGGAGCACATCGCCGACGCCCAGGGGCTGCGGGCCGACGAGAACGAGATCGAGGAGCGGATCGAGAAGATCGCGGAGGACAACGAGTCGACCCCCGCTCACGTGTACGCGGGACTCCAGAAGGCCGGACGGCTGGAGATTCTCGAGCGGGAGATCACGGAGAACAAGGTTTTCGAGTTCCTGAAGGACCGGTCGGAGATCGTGCAGGCCGACTGAGCGGGTTTCACAGGACGATCACGACGGGTGACCGGGCCGCGGGGCTCCGGTGGCCCGACCAGAGAGGCGAGAGACGGAGCGAATGCCGACCTTCCCCCCCTACGTCATCGAGCGTACGAGCCGCGGAGAGCGGAGCTACGACATCTTCAGTCGGCTCCTCATGGACCGGATCATCTTCCTGGGGAGCCCCATCAACGACGACGTGGCCAACATCATCGTCGCGCAGCTGCTCTTCCTGGACGCGGAGGATCCGGAGCGCGACATCCACATGTACGTGAACTCCCCGGGCGGCAGCGTCTACGCCGGCCTGGCGGTGTACGACACGATCCAGCACCTGCGTGCGCCGGTGGCCACCTACTGCGTCGGCGTGGCGGCCTCCATGGGTGCGGTGCTCCTGGCCGGAGGGACGAAGGGGAAGCGCTCGGCGCTGCCCAACAGCCGGATCATGATCCACCAGCCTTCGTCCGGCGCCCAGGGGACCGCCGCGGACATCGAGATCGCCGCCCAGGAGATCCTCTACATCCGCAAGCGACTCAACGAGATTCTCGCGCTCCACACGGGGCAGGACGTCGATAGGATCGCGGAGGACGTGGATCGCGACCGTTTCATGAGCCCGCGGGAGGCGGCGGAGTACGGCCTGATCGACAAGGTCCTCGAAGGGCCCGTCGCGACCACGGACGGGAAGCCGGCCGATTCGACCACCCTCGAGAGGGGTGGAAAGGACGAGGGGAGCGACGACTCCTGAGTGAGACGCATCCCCCCGCACCGGAGCAAGGACGGACCCGATGAGCGACAAGCACCTGCGCTGCAGCTTCTGTGGCAAGTCGAAGGACAGCGTCAAGAAGTTCATCAGCGGCCCTTCGGTCTACATCTGCAACGAGTGCATCTCCCTCTGCAACGAGATTCTCGCGGAGGAGGAAGAGCGCGAACAGGCCGAAGCCGCGGTTCCGTCGCCGACGCCGGGTGAGATCAAGGAGGTCCTCGACGAGTACGTGATCGGCCAGGAGCTGGCCAAGCGGGCCCTGGCGGTGGCGGTCTACAACCACTACAAGCGGGTGAATCACCAGGGAGTGCTCGACGAGGTCGAGATCGACAAGGCCAACATCCTCCTCATCGGGCCCACGGGGGTGGGCAAGACCCTCCTGGCCCAGACGCTGGCCCGGATCCTCCACGTCCCCTTCACCATCGCGGATGCGACGACGCTCACGGAGGCCGGATACGTGGGCGAGGACGTCGAGAACATCCTCGTCCGCCTGCTCCAGGCCGCCGACTTCAACGTCGCCGAGTGCGAGCGGGGCATCGTCTACATCGACGAGATCGACAAGGTCGCACGCAAGTCGGAGAACCCCTCCATCACCCGCGACGTGTCGGGCGAGGGCGTCCAGCAGGCGCTCCTCAAGATCCTGGAGGGCACGATCGCCTCGGTTCCTCCGCAGGGCGGGAGGAAGCATCCGCAGCAGGAGTACATCCAGATCGACACCCGCAACATCCTCTTCATCTGCGGGGGGGCCTTCGACGGCCTGGAGAAGATCGTCGAGACCCGGATCGGCAAGCGTCAGATCGGCTTCGTCGGAGAGGGGGACCGGGACGACCGGGACGAGCTCCTCCGCCACGTCGAGCCGGAGGATCTCCAGCGCTTCGGGCTGATCCCCGAGCTGGTGGGCCGGCTGCCGGTCAGCGTGGGGCTCGACGAGCTCGACGAGGACGCCCTCTGCAGGATCCTGGTCGAACCGAAGAACGCGCTGGTGAAGCAGTATACCAAGATGTTCGAGCTGGAGGGGATCGGCCTGACGTTCGACAAGGACGCCATCCGGGCCGTCGCGGCCAAGACGCTCGAGCGGGGCACCGGAGCCCGGGGACTCCGGTCGGTCCTGGAAGACATCATGAGAGACGTGATGTTCGACCTGCCGTCCCGTTCGGACGTCCGTGAGGTGGTCATCACACCGGAGGCCGTGGAGCAGAGCGTCCCGCCGCTCCTCGTGCTCCATCCCGAAGCCCAGCGGAAGGAAGCGTAGCGGGGCCCCTCCCCTCCATGGCCACGCTGATCCGCACGGACGAGTCGGTCGACATCCCGGACACCCTTCCGGTGGTCGCCCTCCGGGACCTGGTCTTCTTCCCCTACATCGTGCTCCCCCTGCTCATCGGCCGTCCCCGTTCGTCGGCCGCCCTCGAGGAGGTGGGCGAGGGGGGGCTCCTCGTCCTGCTGGCCCAGACCGACCCGGGGGTCGAGGAGCCCGGCGTGGACGACCTCAACCGGGTGGGGACGGTGGCCCGGGCGGTCCAGGTCCGCCCCCTTACCGACGGGACCTCACGGGTCGTGCTGGAAGGGATCGGCCGGGTCCGGATCACCGAGCTGGACGGGTCGAACCTGGCATTCCGGGGGCGCGTGGAGCGCTTCGTGGAGCGGGAGTCGGATCCGCCGGAGGGGGTGTCCATCGAGGTGGAGGCGCTGGCGCGAAGGGCCGGGCGCCTGTACGAGGAGTACGCCCACCTGCACGACCGCATCCCCGACGAGATCACCCTCACGCTGGGGGACACGCTCGACCGGGTACGCCTGGCGCACCTGATGTCGGGCCACATGCTGCTCCCTCCCCCCGAGAAGCAGGAGCTGCTGGAGGCCCCGACGATCTCCCGGCATTTCGAACTTCTGGCCGAGCTGCTCGAGCG
>JASFUL010000047.1:0-18729 GCA_050050315.1 Gemmatimonadota bacterium | reverse complement strand
GGTGTGCCAACCGTACACCGGATAGCGGGCGGCGAGCCTCCGCATGAGCCGGTCGCGGACTACCTTGGCCACGATCGAGGCGCAGGCGACGGTGTGGATCCGCCCGTCGCCCCCGACGACGGCGTCGTGCTCGACGCCGAGCCCCCGGACCGGGAGGCCGTCGATCACCACGTGGTCCGGCTCTTGGTCCAGGGCTCGGAGGGCCCGGCCCATGGCCACGTGGGTGGCCCGGAGGATGTCGCGGCGATCGATCTCACGGACCGACGCCGCGCCCACTCCGACCGCCCGTGCGCGCTCGAGGATGCACGCGTGGAGCGACTCCCGCTCGTCGGGGGTGAGGAGCTTGGAGTCGGTGGCGCCCTGGATGGGGCGGTCCGGATGCAGGATCACGGCAGCGGCCACCACGGGTCCGGCCAGCGGCCCCCGGCCGGCCTCGTCGATTCCGGCGATCCACCGAACGCCGCGGCTCCAGAAGCCACGCTCGTACTCGAGGGGCTTCCGGAGCCGGGGGTCCAACGGTACGACCGGACCTCAGGTCGTGCGCTTCTCCTGGATGCGCGCGGCCTTTCCGCGTAGTCCGCGGAGATAGTAGAGCTTCGCCCGCCGGACGCGGCCGCGACGAACGACCTCGATCGCCTTGATGGTCGGGGCGTGGAGGGGAAAGATGCGCTCGACCCCGATGCCCGAGGAGATCTTCCGGACCATGAACGTCTCGCCCACACCGCTACCCCTGCGACCGATGCAGACGCCCTCGAAGGCCTGGATGCGCTCCTTGTCGCCCTCTCGGACCCGGTAGAGCACACGAACCGTATCGCCGGGAGCGAAGTCCGGGATGTCGTCCCGGATGTGCTCCTGTTCCAGTTCACGCAGGATGTCGGTCATCGTCGGATCTCCTTGTTCCGGCCCGGGAGCCGGTCCTTCGTCGAATCAGACTCGTAACGTAATGAACGCGGGCCCTTCGGAGAAGGGCTCGGGCTCCTCACCGAGAGACCTTATTCGGTCGGTCCTTCTCGCCCCGGCTCCCCCTCCTTCCGCCGACCCCGCGTCAGGCGCTCGGCGTGCTCCCTGCGCCACGCCTCGATGCGGGCGTGGTCCCCGCTCCGGAGCACCTCGGGCACGCGACGACCCCTGTACTCGGCGGGACGCGTGTAGGACGGCGCGCTCAGCCGCTCGCCGTCGTAGAACGAGTCGGTCGCCGCCGAATCGTGGTCCCCCAGCGCCCCGGGAAGGAGCCGGACCACCGCGTCGGTGATGGCCAGCGCCGCGACTTCGCCGCCGCTCAGGACGAACCTCCCCAGGGAGAGCTCCTCGGTGGCGAGGTGGTCGGCCACGCGCTGGTCGACGTCCTTGTAGTGTCCGCAGAGGAGCGTCACCTCGTCGCTCACCACGTAGCGCACCGCGTCGTCGTGATCGAACACCTCGCCCCTGGCGGACAGGAGCACCACCGGCCCCGCCGGCCGCAGCGCCTCCACCGCTTCGAAGAAGGGCTCGGGCTTCATGACCATCCCCGCGCCCCCACCATACGGGAGGTCGTCGACGGTCCGGTGCCGGTCGTGCGTGTGGTCACGCAGGTCCACGACCCGGTAGCGCACCAGGCCCGCGTCGGCGGCCCTCCCCAGGATGCTCGTCCCCAGGGGCACCTCGAAGAAGCGGGGAAAGATGGTGACGATGTTGATGCGCACGGCGGTCTCCGGTGGGGTTGCCGATCCAGGAGGGCGGGAATCCGCTCGCGGTGGTCGGTCCCGGCTCCGGTCAGAGGTCGAGGAGACCGTCGGGCGGATCGATCACGATCCTACGCGCCTCGCGGTCCAGCCGTCGGACCACCTCACGGGTGAAGGGCACGAGCGCCGTCCCCTCCCTCCCTCGCACCTCGAGGAGGTCCGCGGGCCTCAACTCGTAGACCTCCGTGACTCGCCCGACCTCCCGCCCGTCCGTCGTCTCGACCGTCATCTCGAGGAGCTCGTGATAGAACACCTCGTCGTCGTCGGCGCCCTCGATCTCCTCGATGGGGCGCAGCAGGTAGCGGCCCTTGAGCGTCTCCGCCGTGTCACGGTCCTCCACGCCGGCCAGCCGCACCAGCCACCCTCCCCGGAAGGGCCGCACCTCCACGATCTCCAGCGGTGGCAGGTCGGGATCCGGCCAGCGGTCGTCGTCCCCGGCCGGAAGAACGACCACCCCGGGCGCGAACGTGAGCCCGGGGTGGTCGGTGAGGGGCCAGACGAAGAGCTCGCCCTTCGTCCCGTGCGGCCGGTTGACGTGCCCCACCACCAGGTGGGCGGGGCCCGCCACTACTTCTCTTCCTCTTCCTCTTCCTCGGCCTCGGGCGTCTCGCCCTCCTCCGACGACTCGGCGTCCGCGTCCTCCGCGGCCGCAGCCTCGGGCTCCTCCTCCGCAGCCTCCGCCTCGGCGGGCCCTTCCTCCGAGGCCTCCGCCTCGGCGGGCGCGTCCTCCTCGCCGGCCGCTTCCGGCTCCTCCGCACCCTCTCCCGAGGCCTCGCTCTCCGCCTCCGCTTCGGCCTCGGCCTCGGCGGCCTCGGCGTCCGCCGCCGCCTTTCTCTCGGCGGCGCGCTTCGCGGCGAGCTTCTCGGCATCGGCCTTCTTCTTCGCCTCGAGGTCCTCCTCGCCCACGGCGACCTGATCGTCCCCGCCCTTGCGGGCCCGGGCGATCAGGTTCTTCACCGTCGCGGAGGGAGTGGCCCCCTGGTCGAGCCAGTAGTCGACCCGCTCGAGGTCGAGCACCAGCCGGGCGGGCTCCGAGAGGGGCCGGTAGTGCCCCAGGTTCTCGACGAAACGCCCGTCACGTGGGGCGTCCCGGTCGGTGACCACCACTCGGAAGTGGGCCTGCTTCTTCCGGCCCATGCGCCGGAGTCGGATACGAACAGCCATACGCGCGTCTTCGGGTTGTGGGTCAGAAGGGCATGCCGGGCAGCTTCATCCCGCCGGACATGGCTCCCTTCATCTGCTTCATGAATTTCTTCATCTCGCCGAACTGCTTCAGGAGCCGGTTCACCTCGCTCACCGGGCGCCCGCTTCCCTTCGCGATGCGGGCCCGGCGGCTCCCGTTGATGATCTTCGGGTTCCGCCGCTCCTCGGGCGTCATCGACAGGATGATCGCCTCGACGTGCTTCATGCGCTTCGGGTCCATCTGCGACGCCGGGATCTTCAGCCGGCTCGCCCCCGGGATCAGCTTCAGGAGCTGCTCGAGCGGCCCCATCCGCTGCACCTGTCGCATGGCGGTCAGGAAGTCCTCGAGGGAGAAGGAGCCCTCCCCCAGGACCTTCTCCTGCAGCTTCGCCTGCTCCTCCATGTCCATGGTGCGTTCGGCCCGTTCCACCAGGCCGACCACGTCGCCCATCTGGAGGATCCGGCCGGCCAGCCGTTCCGGGTCGGCGGTGTCGAGATCGTCGATCCCCTCGCCGACACCGACGAACTTGATCGGCTTGCCCGTGACGCTCCGGATGGAGAGCGCCGCTCCACCGCGCGCGTCCCCGTCCATCTTCGTGAGCACGAAGCCCGTCACG
This sequence comes from Gemmatimonadota bacterium, assembly GCA_050050315.1. Lineage (GTDB taxonomy): Bacteria > Gemmatimonadota > Gemmatimonadetes > Longimicrobiales > Gaopeijiaceae > JASFUL01. The sequence goes on along the minus strand of JASFUL010000047.1, from coordinate 15,209 downwards.
CCGAGCGCCTCCTCGAAACCCTCGGCGATCCGCACGGCCTCCTGCCCGGTCATGGCATCGGCGACCAGGAGGATCTCCTGGGGCTCGAGCTCCTTCTCGAGCTTCCCCAGCTCCTCCATCAGGGGCTCGTCGATCTGCAGCCGCCCCGCCGTATCCACGATGAGGACGTTCCGCCCGGCTTCACGGGCCGCCTTCCGGGCCTCCCGCCCCGTCGCCACCGGGTCGCCCCCGAACTCGCCCCGGTGCACCGGCACGTCCACCTGCCGGCCCAACGTCACGAGCTGCTCGATGGCCGCCGGCCGCTGGAGGTCACAGGCGGCGAGCATCGGACGGCGCCCTTCGCGGGCCCAACGGCGCGCGAGCTTCGCGGCCGTCGTCGTCTTCCCCGAGCCCTGCAGCCCGACCATCATCACCACGGTGGGCGAGCGCGAGCTCCACGCGATCCCCGGTCGCTCGCCCCCCATCAGGGCCGCCAGCTCGTCGTGCACGATCTTGACGATCTGCTGGCCCGGGCTGACCGACTTCACGACGTCCTCGCCGAGCGCCCGCTCCTGCACGCGACCCAGGAACTCGCGGGTCACCTTGTAGTTGACGTCGGCCTCGAGGAGGACCCGTCGCACCTCCCGGAGCCCGTCCTTGATCATGGGCTCGGTGAGGACACCCCGCTGACGGAACGTGCTCAGCACTCCGTCGAGCTTGTCGCTCAGCTCTTCGAACATCTGCGGGGACGCTTCCCTTCTCTGCTGGTTCCGTCCGCTCTCGGCGTCGTCGACACCACCGCCGGGCGGCGGCGGAGGGCCCGAGCCCGGGCGCTCCGTCGGACCCTCACGACGGCGGCAAAGCTTGATATAATAGGCAGGATGACGGTGCTGCTCAAGGCCGGGACCGGTACGCTCAGTCCAGCCGGACGATCTGGCTCCGGCGGGTTCCGACGGAGATCATCCGGATGGGGGTCCGGGTGAGCTCCTCGATCCGATCGAGGTACGCCCTGGCGCCCGCGGGAAGGTCTTCCAGCCGGCGGGCACCGGAGGTGTCACTCTGCCACCCGGGCATCGTCTCCCAGCGGGGCCGGACGTGCTTCAGGGAATGTGTGTCGGCGGGGAAGTCCCGCGTGCACCGGCCGTCGTCGGTGCAGTACTCCACCGCCACCGCGATCTCGGGGAGCGTGTCGAGGACGTCCAGCTTGGTGACGGCCAGTGCGGTCAGACCGTTCACCCGCGCCGCGTAGCGGGCCAGCACGGCATCGAACCAGCCGCAGCGCCGCGGGCGCCCCGTCGTCGCGCCGAACTCGCCGCCCAGCTTCCGGACCTTCGCGTCCATCGCCTCGTCGAAGGCCGTCGGCAGGGGGCCATTCCCGACCCGGGTGGTGTACGCCTTCACGACGCCCACGATCTCGTCCAGCGCCGTCGGCCCGATGCCCACGCCGGTGGCCGCGCCACCGGCGGTGGTGTTGGACGACGTGACGAACGGATACGTGCCGTGGTCGAGGTCGAGGGCCGTTCCCTGGGCGCCCTCCAGCAGGACGTCGGTTCCCGCCTCCAGCGCCGAGGTGATCTCGAGGCCCGTGTCGGTCGCGAGCGGCCGGAGCCGGCCGACGAGCTCGTACGTGCGCTCGACGGCGTCCTCCAGCTCCTCGGCGCCTCCGGTCTCCAGGGCGTCCAGCCGCGCGCGAGCGCGGGCCATTCCGTCCCCCACCAGCGTCCGAAGCCGCTCTGAGTCGCGCGCGTCCGCCACGCGCACGCCACGGCGCCCCGCCTTGTCCTCGTAAGCGGGGCCGATCCCGCGCCCCGTGGTGCCGATCTTCCGCTCCGCCCTCGCCTCCGACGCCCGGTCGAGGACCCGGTGGTAGGGCAGCAGGAGGTGGGCCCGTTCGCTGACGCCGACTCGGCCCCGCAGGTCGATCCCCCGGTCCCCGAGGGCGTCGTGCTCTTCGAAGAACTGGAGGAGGTCGAGCACGACGCCGTTGCCCAGGAGGCAGCGCTTCCCTTCGTGGAGGACTCCCGACGGGATCTGGTGGAGGATGAACTCCTCCTCGCCGACGTGGACCGTGTGGCCCGCGTTCGCGCCCCCCTGGTAGCGGGCCACCACGCCCGCCTCCTCGGCCAGCACGTCGACGATCTTGCCCTTGCCCTCGTCGCCCCACTGGCATCCGACGACGACGGTGCACCGGCCTTTCGCTGCCATGGGTGGCGGCGCTCCTTCCGTTTCGTTCCGTCAGGTCCGGGAGGACCATGCGATGCGGGAGAGACGCGACGCGCCCACCGGCCAGCCCCCTCCCCGCCGCCCGGGAGGGTGCCCGGGGGCCGCGGGCGCGGCCATGGCGAGGCGGGACGCGTGGATGAAGGACGTGAAAAGGGCCCGTCCCGGGGGGATGGGCCCTGGTCGCTGTATCCTTTGGGAGAAGCTAGAAACCGGCGGGCCGGGTGTCAATCGGCCCGTGCGCCGTCGGGCTGCTGGAGGAGCCCCGCCCGTCGGAGCGCTTCCTCCACCACTCCCCGCCCGGCCTCGTCCAGCGGACGGAGGGGCGGCCGTGGGTCCCCACCTCTCGAGCCCAGCGCGTCGAGCGCCGCTTTGACCCCCGCCACCCCCATGCCACCCACGACGGACTTGTGCAGCGGCCCCACCCGCTCCTGGAGTCTTCCGGCTTCGCTCGTCCGGCCCTCGGTGAAGGCGTCGACGATGGCGGCCGAGGCCCGGGGCGCGAGGTTCGCGACTCCCAGAATGCCGCCCACCGCACCCACCTCCAGGGCCGCGTAGAGGAGCGCACCGTTTCCCACGAGGACCTGGAAGCCGGCGCGGCACCCGTCCACCAGCTCACCGACCAGCTCGAGCACGCCCCTCGAGTCCTTGATCCCGACCACGTTCTCGTGACCGGAGAGCTCGCAGACCAGGCCCGTCGGAAGATCGAGCGTGGCGAACTTGGGGGGCACCTGGTACACGATCACCGGCACCGGCGACTCGTCCGCCACGTGGCGGTAGTGGGTGGCCAGCGCCTCGGGTGTCATGGCCGGACGGTAGAACGCCGGCGGCTGCACCAGCACGGCGTCGACCCCCGCGTCGGCGGCCCTCCGACACAGTCGGATCGTGGCCCGCGTAGACTCCGCCCCGGTCCCGGCGACGAGCAGCCGTCCCTGGTCCACCACCTCCCGGGCGCCTTCGAGGAGCGTGTGGCGCTCGTCCTCGTCGAGGAGAACCGCCTCGCCCGTCGAGCCCCCCACGACGATCCCCCGGATCGGATGGCGGAGCCACGACCGGATGTTCGCGCGCATGCCGACGACGTCGACCTCGCCGGTGACCGGATCGAAGGGTGTGACGGCGGGGATCATGACGCCGCCGAGGTCCAGGGTGCTCATCCGCGCAATCGTCCCGGATTCGAGGGGAGGGGCCGGCGACCGGAGGCTCAGCTGCCGAACAGGTGGGACATCTCGTCGCTCATGTCCTGCTCCGGAGCCTCCTCTTCCGTGCCGTCCCCGAACGTTCTCATCTTCAGGTCGAAGTCGGTCGGGTTGTTGGCCGCGACCTTGGCGACCTCGAAGTCGACTACGCCCTCGTCCACCAGGTCCATGAGGTGCTGGTCGAAGGTCTGCGACCCGTAGTGCGAGCGCCCCTCCTCGACGAGCTCGAAGATCTCGTCCATGCGCCCCGGGTCGAGGATGCAGTCCCGGATGGTCCCGGTCACCACCATGATCTCGCACGCGGCCCGGCGGCCGGGCCGTCCCTTGAGGGGCAGGAGGCGCTGGCTGATGACGGCCTGGAGCGAGTCGGCCAGGCGGATCCGGATCATCTCCTGCTCGCTCGGATCGAAGAACGCGATGATCCGCGAGATGGTCTGCACGGCGTTCTTGGTGTGGAGGGTCGAGATCACCAGGTGCCCCGTCTCGGCCGCCTTGAGCGCCGTGTCGATCGTCTCCTTGTCCCGCATCTCGCCGATCAGGATGACGTCCGGGTCCTGACGGAGCGATGCCTTCAGCCCGACCATGAAGTCCTCGGTGTCGGTCCCGATGTCCCGCTGGGTGATGGAGCTCTTGTTGTCGCGGTGGAGGAACTCGATGGGGTTCTCGAGCGTGACGATGTGCTTCTGTTTGTGATCGTTGATGTGACCGATCATCGCGGCCATCGTCGAGCTCTTCCCCGAGCCCGTGACTCCGGTCACCAGGATCAGGCCGCGCTCGTGGTCGGAGATCCGGCTCAGGACCTCGGGCAGCTTGAGGTCCTCGAAGCTCGGGATGTCGATGGGGATCACCCGCATGACGATCATCAGCGAGCCGCGCTGCCGCAGGATGTTCACGCGGAACCGGCCCAGTCCGGGCAGACCCCACGAGCAGTCGTAGTCGAGCAGGTGGTCGATCCGCTGCCGATCCTCTTCGTGGGGGATCAGCTTGAGCGCCAGCTTCCGGACCTGGTCGCCGCTGAGGCGCTGCTGCGTCATCGGCACCAGCATGCCGTGGATGCGCGCGCGCACCACATCACCCGACTTGATGTGGAGGTCACTCGCCTCGCGGTCGATGGCGGCCTTGAAGATCTCGAGCATCAGGAAGACTCCGGACCGGATGAACCAACACTGCCCCTCCCATGGCCAAGATAGTGGCTTCCCGGGCGGGCGGGAAACGAAGATCGTGGCGGACACACCCCTGGCACGGGCCTTGCGCCCACTCCCTCGCAGACGTCGCGACCATCTCCCTCGACACCCAAGGAGGACGCCATGCTCGGATGGGCCATCGCATTCCTCATCGTCGCCCTGATCGCAGCGCTGTTCGGATTCGGCGGCATCGCGAACGCGGCCGCCGGAATCGCGAAGATCATCTTCTTCATCTTCCTCATCGCCTTCGTGCTGGCGCTGGTGTTCTGATCCCGCGGGGGATTACCGGACCGCGCGGCGGGCGGCCGGGGTCCCGGGAGCCAGGCGCTCCCGGGCCCGTTCGGCGGGTCAGCGAGACACGCCTTCGAGGCTGACGATCTCCTGGACGTCCTCCCGGGCCATCAACGCGGTCCGGAGCTCGCGGAACCCGGCGTCGTCCGCCCGGATCGCGAGCCGGACCGTCACCTCTCCGGTCTCCCTGTCCTTCTTCATCCTGTCCACGGTCCCTCCAGGAACCAGGCCGAGGACCTGCTCCTCGAGCTCCGCCAGGACCCTTTCGCTGCCGGTCATCACCACCTGCAGCGACCGGGACGTGAGGCGCCGCCGCTCGATCCGCGTCTCCAACCAACCCAGGGGCACCAGCGCCACGAGGACGAGGCCCGTGGCCCCGACGGCGGCGGCGTAGGCCTCGCCCCCCACGGCGATGCCGATCGCCGCCACGACCCAGAGCGTCGCGGCGGTGGTGAGGCCTGTCACGCTGCCCCGGGCCTGGATGATCGTGCCGGCGCCCAGGAAGCCGATGCCCGATACGATCTGGGCGGCGATGCGGGAGGGGTCCGCCCGGATCTGCGGCCCGTCGTAGACCGCGGTGGCGAACGCGAGGGAGATGTGGGCGAGGAGCGCCGCGCCCACGCAGATCAGGAGGTTGGTCCGGAGACCGGCGGGCTTGTCGCTGAGCTCGCGCTCCCAGCCGATGACCCCCCCGAGCAGCGCGGCGAGGGCGAGCTTGGCCAGCAGCCCGGTCTGCAGGAACTGGAGCTCGGTCAGGAACGACTGAACCTGCTCCATCGACGTGTCCTCACTCCATGGCGTGACGCCAGTTCAGTCCCATCCTCTCGCGCACGGTCGCCATGGTTTCCCGTGCGATCTTCCGCGCCCTGTCCGCGCCGTCGTCGAGGATTCGCCGGATCCGGTCCGGATGGCTCCGCAGCTCCGCGGCCCGGGCACGCATCGGCGCGAACTCCGCGGCGATGCTGTCCGCCAGCATCCGCTTGCACTCCACGCAGCCCCTCAGCGCGTTCCGGCACTTGTACGCGACGTCCTCCACCATCTCCGGACCGGAAACGTGCTGGTGGAGCGCGTACACGTTGCAGACCTCGGGCCGGCCCGGATCCTCCAACCGGATGCGTTGGGGGTCGGTGACCGCCGTTCGCACCCGCGCCCAGATCTCGTCGGGCTCGGCCAGGATGCCCACCGTGTTTCCCAACGACTTGCTCATCTTGGTCTCGCCGTCGAGGCCCACGATCCTCCCCGCCTCGCCGATGATGGCCTCGGGCTCCGGAAAGAAGTCCCCGTAGGTCGAGTTCCACTTCCGCGCGATGTCGCGCGTGAGCTCCAGGTGCTGACGCTGATCCTCACCCACCGGCACCGCGTCGGCCCGGTAGAGGAGGATGTCGGCGGCCTGCAGGATGGGGTAGTTGAGGATCCCGGCGGGGACCGATTCGAAGCGCTGGCTCTTGTCCTTGTACTGGGTCATGCGCTCGAGGTCGCCCACGGGGGTCACCGCGTTGAACAGCCAGGCCAGCTCCGTATGCTCCGCGACGTCGGACTGGACGAAGATGATGGACCGCTCGGGATCGAGACCGACGGCGAGGAAGCTCACCGCCAGGTCCAGGATGTTCGCGGGCATTTCGGCGGGATCGCCGCCCGAGGTGATCGCGTGGTCGTCCACGATGCAGAAGATGCAATCGTACGCCTCCTGCATCTCGACCCATCCCTTGAGGGCTCCGAGGTAGTTGCCGAGGTGCGCCTCGCCCGACGGCTGCATGCCGCTGAAGACCCTCTTCCGCCCGGCCGGGCGGGGGACGCTTTCGTTCTCGCTCATCGGGTCTCGGGATGCGCGTGGACGTGGAGGTGTGGAAGAGGAAAGACGTTAACTTATCGCGACCCGGTCGCCCAACCCACCCCCGACCAAGGAGACGCACCATCGCGAGCCATCGGACGGACTCCGCGCCCCTCCTACGGACCGCCCTGGCCGCCGCCGAGGCCGCCGCGCGCGTCCACTCGCGCTGGAGCGGCCGGGTCGGCATGGAAGGCGCCGATACCAAGGGCAGGAGCGACTTCGTCTCCCGAGCCGATCTGGAAGCCCAGGAGGCGGCGCTGGCGGTCATCCGCGAACGTCATCCGGGCGACCGGGTGATGGCCGAAGAGGACGACCCGGACGTCGCCGCTCTCCTCGACGGCGCCGGCGACACACCGGTGTGGGTCGTGGACCCCCTGGACGGCACGACGAACTTCCTGCACGCCCATCCGATGTACGCGGCCTCGGTGGCCGCGGCGGTGCGGGGCCGACCGGTCGCCGGCGCGGTGGTCTGCCCGCAGACGGGGGAGCGCTGGTGGGCCTCCCGGAACGGCGGCGCGTGGAAGAACGGGCTCCGGCTCGAGGTCTCCTCCCTGGCGGACCCGGCCGAAGCGCTGGTGGGGACGGGGTTCCCCTTCAAGCGTCTCGATCTCCTGGACGACTACCTCAGGCAGCTCGGGAGGATGCTCAGGCGGACCGGAGGCGTGCGCCGCGGGGGTGCGGCCGCGATCGACCTCTGCTACCTGGCGGAGGGACGGTTCGACGGATTCTGGGAGCTCTTCCTCAACCCGTGGGACTTCGCCGCCGGGATGTTGGTGGTCGAGGAGGCCGGCGGCGTGATGGAGCGCCCCGACGGCTCGCCGCTGGAGCTCACCCCGGGAGGCGTTCTGGGAGCCAACGGTCTCGCGATGCGGGACGCGCTGCGGGCCGTGGTGACGTTGGAGCAGCTGGACGCGTAGCCCCTTCCGGAGGGGCGGAGCCCGAGAGGGGTCGAGGACCCCGACTCGTCGGGAGAAAGCGAGAGGGAATCCCCCGGATGCGAGCGGGCCGGGAGCCCCCACGGAGGCTCCCGGCCCGTCCTTCCGGCTCGTCCGCGGCCGAGGGGTCAGCTCGTCTCGGTCTCGGAGCGGGCCCCGATCTGGATCCGGCGCGTCTGGGCCTCGGCGGCCTTCGGCATCCGGATGCGGAGGAGGCCGTTCTCGTAGTCGGCCGCGATCTCCTCCGACCGCACCGTCCGGGGCAGCGTGAAGGACCGCTGGAAGCTCCCGTAGTGGCGCTCCCAGACGTGGTACTTCTTCTCTTCGCCCTCGGTGCGCTCCTCGGTGCGCTCGCCGCGGATGGTGAGGATGTTGTTCTCCACCTCGATCTCCACGTCCTCCCGGCGCATGCCCGGAAGCTCGGCCGTGAGAACGAGTTCCTCCCGGGTCTCTTCCACGTTCACCGCGGGCATCCAGTCGCCCCCGCTGGAGGGGGTCGGGAAGTCGTTGCCGAAGGCGCGGGACAGCCGGCTGGTCAGGGCGTCCAGCTCGCTCCAGGGATTCCGGTAGGTGTAACGGGTGATGGCCATGGTTCCTCCTGTACGGTTTCCGTTTGGCATCGGGGGCCGTCGGGCCCTGCTCGAACCCGCGTCCCGCGCCGGAGGCACGGTCCGCGTTCCGGTCCGCAGGAAGGTGCATCACTCGTGCCAGGAACGGAGGCGGGAATATCTGCCAAACTGAACGGGCCCAACGAGTTAGCCGGTCGTCAACGCTGCCGTTGTGACACTCGCTCGCCCCCCGCCCGGCCAACGTGACAGACGACCGCCGGGAGGCCCTGGCGAGGACCGGTGCAGACGGACGCTCAGTCCAGCGCCCGGGCCAGCTCCACGGCGCCCAGCACCGGATCGGGGTCGTGCTCCGTGCGCTTGAGCGCGTGGTGGGAGAGCACGGTCTCGACCCCCCTGCGGAGGGGCCCTCCCTCCTGGAGGAGCCCGCCCGCGAAGGCCACGCGGGGGGGACGAGACCAGGGCCCGAGCGTCGACACGAGGGTCAGCACGTGGCCTTCCAGCTCCTCCACCGCGCCTACCAGGATCTCGCCGGCCACGGCGTCTCCGCCGTCGGCCTGCGCGACCACCGGCATCACCAGCGCCGCCACACCGCCCTTCCCGGCTCGCTGAGCCCACTCGACGAGCTCCTCCGGCCGGTCGAGGTCGAGGAAGTCGAGGACCGCGTGGGTGAGGCCCGTCTCGGGTCCGCGGCCGTCCGCCGCCCGGGCCACACGCCGCAGGGCCTCGCGACCGATTCCGTACCCGCTGCCCTCGTCGCCTATGACCGTCCCCCATCCACCGACGCGCCCCTCGCGACCCGACTCGCTGCGGCCCCATCCGATGGAGCCGGTTCCCGACACGAGCAGGATGCCAGGCCCCGCGCCGAAGGCCCGGTGGAAGGCGGCGCGGACGTCGGTGTCCACCCGGACGCGCTCGGCCACCCCCTCCCTCGCCAGAGCCCGCTCGACGTCGGCCCGGACGCTCTCGCGGCCCGTGCCCGCGAGGGCCGCGAAGACGGCCCGCAGCGGTATGTCCACCCCCGCTTCCCGCGCCGCCCGTCGCGTCACGCTCGCCACGACACCGGCGGCCACGTCGGGCCGGGTCGGATCGACCAGCGACCCCGTGCCCTCGACCCTGGCGAGCAGTCGCCCTTCGGCGTCCGCGATCACCACACGGGTGCGGGTCCCGCCCCCGTCCACCCCGGCCACGCACTCGTTCACGACCCGACCTCCGGGCTCGCGCGCGTCGGCGCGGACGGCTCCGGCGCCGCGTCGGGTGGTGCCGCCTCCCCGCGACCGAGCGCGACCCCGACGGCTCCGGTGACGATCGAGCCGAGGAGCGCGAACCACGGCCATCCGACGGCGTCCCGCGCGAAGATCCAGAGGACGGTGACCGAGCCGATCCCCACCGCGACCCCCGCCAGGACGCTCCGGGCGTCCGCGCGGTTGGAGAAGAGGCTCAGAGCGAACGCCCCCAGGAGTCCGCCGTACACCAGGGAGGCCACCGCCAGGGCCACCTCCACCGCCGGCGTGCCCTCGGAAAGGGGGATGAACAGCACGGCGCCGCCGACGATCAGGACGGCCCAGACCAGCGTGAACACGCGTCCCGCCCGCAGCACGGACGCGTCGTCCCGCTCCGCCCCCACGGCGGGGGCCCAGAAGTCGTACGCGCTGGCCGAGGCGAGGGAGTTGATGGTGCTCGAGAGCGAGCTCATGGCAGCCGCGAACACACCGGCGATGAGGAGGCCGGTGACGCCCACCGGCAGCTCCTCCACGATGAAGCGGGCGAAGATCGCATCCGGAGTGTCGAACGCCCGGCCGCCGTAGAACGTCCAGAGCCCGAGCCCCAGCATGAGGAAGACGAGGAACTGGACCATGACCGCCAGCCCGCTTCCTACCAGCGCTTTCTGCGCGGACCCGGAGTCCCGGCAGGTGAGGAGGCGTTGGACGATGAGCTGGTCCGTCCCGTGGGACGCCATCGAGAGGAACGCCCCGCCCACCAGGCCCGCCCAGAACGTGTACGGGACCGACGGGTCGAGGGAGAAGTCGAGGAGTCGGAGCTTGCCCGCCTCCGTGGCGGCCGACAGCACGCCGCCCCACCCACCGGGCACCACGGTCTGGAGGACGGCCGCCGCCACGAGAGCCCCCAGGAGGTAGAGCCCCATCTGGACGGCGTCCACCCACACCACCGCCCGGATGCCCCCGAAGTAGGTGTAGATGACCGTCGCCAGCGCGATCACCCCGATGGAAACCGGATACGACCATCCGGTGATGAGGGCCAGCGGGATGGCGGTGGCGAAGAGACGCACCGAGTCGGCCAGGAGCCGGGTCACCATGAAGATGCCCGACGTTGCCCGGCGCGTGCTCCGGCCGAACCGCGTCTCGAGCAGGGCGTAGGCCGTGGAGAGCTCGCCCCGGTAGTACGCCGGCAGCAGCACCCACGCGACGACGATCCGGCCCAGCAGATATCCGAGGGTGAGCTGGAGGAAGACGAGGCTTCCCAGGTACGCCACGCCGGGGATCGAGAGGAACGTGAGCGTGCTGGTCTCGGTCGCCACCACCGAGAGCATGACGGCACCCCAGGGGAGGCTCCGGGATCCCAGGAAGTAGTCGGTGCCCCCCTTCTGGCCCCGACCCAGCCACGCCCCCCACGCCGTGATCGCCACCATGTAGGCGAGGAGGACGGCCAGGTCGAGGGTCGTGAATTCGCTCATGGCCCCCATCCTATCGGGGGCCTCGGGCCCCGCGGAAGGGGGATGGGAGGGGCCGTCCGCGTCATCCGCCGCCGAGGGTCGCCGTGGGCACCCTCGGCACCTCCAGCTTCTGGCCGTCCTTCTCGACCACGTACGCCTCCATGGCGTAGTAGGCCGGGAGCCCCAGGCTCTCCAGGTAGGCCGACGTGGCACGGTTGCGATCCTCGACCCGCTGCCAGAACTCCCGCTCGTCCGGACCCGGGAAGGGCGCCTTGTCCTTCTGCGACTGGTGCTTGAAGATGGCCAGGATCTTCCGGCGGAGCTCGCCCTCCGAGAGCGGCACGAGCACGTCGGCCTCCGCCACGGACCACTCCTGCCACGCGCCGCGGTAGAGCCACACCTCCGGCGGGTCGCCGCCCCATCGTTCGAGGGCCCGCAGCAGGGCCTCGAGACACTGCCGGTGGGTGCCGTGGGGATCCGAGAGGTCCCCGGCCGCGAAGACGAGGTCGGGCCGCACCTCCTCGAGGAGCTCCACGATGATCCGGACGTCCTCCTCCCCGATGGGGTCCTTTCGCACCTTCCCGGTCTGGTAGAAGGGGAGGTCGAGGAAGCGCGCGTCGGACCGGTCCATGCCGATGCTCTCGAGGGCGCTCACGGCCTCGGTCTCACGGATGGCGCGCTTGAGCTCCTGCACGTCCTCGACGTCCACCTGCCCGGGGTCCTTCTCCGCCAGCTCCCGCTCGATCCGGGAGGTGATCCCCTCGAAGTCGCCGTCGCACACGTGCAGCACGCCGTCGGCCCGGCGGATGAAGTCCAGGTAGCGCCGGACCTCGTGGTCGAACACGGCGATGTTCCCCGAGGTCTGGTAGGCGACCGTGATCCGGTTGCCGTTCTCGTGGAGCTTGCGGAGGATCCCGCCCATCGAGATCACGTCGTCGTCGGGGTGCGGGCTGAAGACGACGATCCGCCGATCCCGCGGGAGCTTGCTCCTCCCGCGGATCTTGGCGATGAGACGGTTGAAGATCTCGCCGTTCAGGGGCTCGGCCGAGCCGTACCGGGCCACGAGACTGCCGAGGTGGTGGTCCCGGTAGTCGACCGTCGAGAGGCGCAGGATGCTCTTCTTCGTCTGCCCGCTGAGCCAGAGGACCGCGTCCATCTCCAGCGCCTCGTCCCACTCCACCTCTCCCACCAGCCAAGGCGTCTTCACGCGGGTGAGCTCGGCGGCCGCGGAGGGGTCGAGGTACACGGTGGCGTGGGGGTGCTCCTGGAGGTAGGTCGCGGCGACGTCGGGATGGACCTCTCCCTCCACCGCCCGCCGGACCACGCGCGCCTTGTGCTCACCGGTCGCGATCAGGGCCACCTCGGCCGCGTCCATGATGGTGGCCACGCCCATCGTCACGGCCTCGGCGGGCACGTTCTCCTCGCCGAAGAAGTCGCTGGCGGCGTCCTTCCGGGTGATGGTGTCGAGGTAGATCAGGCGCGTCCGGCTCTCCCGGCCCGAGCCGGGCTCGTTGAAGCCGATGTGCCCCGACCGCCCGATCCCGAGAATCTGGAAGTCGATCCCCCCTTCCTTGCGGATCGCCGCCTCGTACGCCTCGGCGTGCCGGTCCACCAGGTCGCGGGGGAGGTCGCCGCGGGGGATGTGGACCTGATCCTCCGGGATGTCCACCTGGTCCAGGAAGTTCTCCCGCATGAAGCGGTGGTACGAGTGGATGGAGCCCGGATCCATGGGGAAGTACTCGTCCAGGTTGAACGTCACGACGTGCGCGAAGCTCAACCCCTCCTCCCGATGCATCCGGATCAGCTCCCTGTAGACCCCGAGCGGAGTCGACCCCGTGGCGAGCCCCAGGACCGCGCTGCGGCCCTCGTGCTCCTTGCGCCTGATCACCTGCGCGATCCGCTCGGCCACCACCCGGGCCACGGTCTCGTGGTCGGGCAGGGTGACGACGGGCATGCGCTCCGGATTCGTCATGGTGTGTCCAGCCTCCTGGTCGTGGGCGACCGCTGCCCCGGCCCTTCGCCCTCCGGCGGTGACGGGCCGCCCCCGGTGGCGCGCGGCCGGCGACGGATGCCTACCGGCCCCGCTCCCCGGGCGACTTCCCGTGCCATGGTACCGGCGTACGGGTCGGGTCGATCCCCTGCCTCGAGGGACGGAGGTTGCGACCGATCCAGATGAAGCAGGCGAGGGCGGTCCCGAGCCACAGGGCGGCCTGCCAACCGTCCCCGAAGATCCACCGGCCGACGCCGAAGAGGGTGGCGTACACGCTCACCACCCCGGCGACCCAGTTGGTCCAGTTCAGCGGTCCTCCGTCGATGGGCTCGCCGCCGAGCCCGAGCCCTCCGGCGACGTGACGCCACCCGGGCCCCCCGGGGCGCACCCGCAGGTAGAAGTCGCGCAGCACCCGCGTCTCCTCCGCCGGGGTCAGGAACGTGACCGTCACCCACACCAGGGTGGAGCCGGCGACCGTCGCCAGCATGATCCAGGCCCACTGGACCGGGTCGTCCGGGTCGAGCCCCACGCCGAACCAGAGCACGAGGCTCAGGACGAGCGAGGCGATCATCGCGCTGATCTCGGACCACGCGTTGATGCGCCACCAGTACCAGCGCAGGATCAGCACCAGCCCGGTCCCGGCGCCGATGGCGAGAAGGAAGCGCCACGCCCCCTCGATGCTCGTCATGAAGTAGGTGGCCACCAGGGACCCCAGCATGAGGAGGACCGTGGCCGCCCGGCTCACGCCCACGAGGTCCCGCTCGCCGGACTCGGGGCGGACGAAGCGGACCCAGAGGTCGTTGACCAGGTAGCTGGCGCCCCAGTTGAGCTGGGTGGAGATGGTCGACATGTACGCGGCCGCGAAACCGGCCAGGACCAGGCCGGTGAGCCCCGGCGGCAGGAGGTCCATGACGGCCAGCACGTAGCCCTGACGGGGGTTGTCCAGGTCCGTGTAGAGGACGGTCGTGGAGAGCGCCACCAGGATCCACGGCCACGGCCGGACGGCGTAGTGGGCGATGTTGAACCAGAGCGTGGCCAGCAGCCCGTCGCGCTCCGTACGGCACGAGAAGATCCGCTGGGCGACGTATCCGCCTCCCCCGGGCTCCGCGCCCGGGTACCAGGAGGCCCACCAGTTCACCCCCAGGTAGACACCGAACGTCATGGCAGGCATCCAGGTGGCGCCCGTGGTGGGGAGGAAGGCCAGGGCGGCATCGGTCGAGCCGTACACGTCCGCCACGCCCCGCTCGAGGCCGCCGATCCCCCCCACCGCGTCCACGGCGAACACCGCCAGGATCACCGCGCCGGCGACCGCCAGCGCGAACTGGAAGAAGTCGGTGACGACCACACCCCAGAGGCCGGCCAGCACGGAATACGAGGCGGCCAGGAAGAAGCAGAACAGGAGAGCCGTGGTCTGCGACACGTTCAGCGCCACCCCCACGATCTCGGCCATGGCCAGGTTGACCCAGCCCATGATGATCAGGTTGATGGGGACGGCGAGGTAGCCGGCCCGGAAGCCGCGCAGCAGGGCCGCGGGGCGGCCCCCGTAGCGGATCTCTGTGAGCTCGACGTCGGTCAGGACCCCGGCCCGTCGCCACAGACGGGCGTAGAAGAACACGGTGAGCATCCCGCTCATCACCATGTTCCACCACAGCCAGTTTCCGGCGACCCCGTGCTGCACCACCATCTCGGTGACCGCGAGGGGCGTGTCCGCGGCGAAGGTCGTGGCGACCATGGAGGTGCCGGCCAGCCACCACGGCAGCCGGCGGCCGCTGACGAAGTAGTCGGCGAGCGAGCCGCTCGCCCGCCCCGACATGGCGACGCCGATGACGGCGGCGAGGAGGAAGTACCCGCCGATGATGAGCCAGTCGAGCCCCGTCAACGCTCGTTCCTCACGGGGCTCCCCCCCGGGGCTCCACCCGGCGGTCGGTGATGGCGCGGGCGGCCCGGTCGTGTACCTCCCTGCGCAGGGGCACGTGGGCGGTGTTCGCGCGGGTCGGATTCACGCGGTTGGTCAGGAGCACGACGAAGAGGTCGAGCTCCGGGTCCATCCAGATCGAGGTGCCGGTGAAGCCGGTGTGCCCGAACGCCGCGGCGGTGAAGTAGTCCCCGGCCGAGGAGCGGCCGCTGGGCGTGTCCCACCCGAGCGCCCGGCTGGACGAGTCGTCGAAGCGCGTGGTGTAGCGCTCCACCGTCTCCGGACGGACGACGCGGGCCGGGTCGCCCCGGGGTCGGGCGCACGGCACGCCGCTCGCCACCTCCGGCTGGCACGGCGGCAACGCGCCGCCGTTCAGCATGACGCGGGCGAAGATCGAGAGGTCCCACGCGGTGCTGAACAGCCCGGCG
>JASFUL010000046.1:0-18986 GCA_050050315.1 Gemmatimonadota bacterium | reverse complement strand
CCCCGTATCCCCGGCCCCCGACCGCATCGATCCGCCCCTCCAGGAAGTCCTCGACCTCCGACCGGTGGACCCGGTGAACCCCCCGGTTGCTCGCCATCCAGAAGTCACCGTCGTCGTCCTCCACGAGGGACGCCACAACGTCGTCCCAGAGGCCGTCGCTGGAGCGCACCGAGCGGAACTCGCCCTCCCGGAACCGGACCAGACCGCCGCCGTATCGCCCGATCCAGAGCGTCCCGTCGGCGTCCAGGAGCAGGGCGCGGGTGTTCCCCGTGGGGAAGCCATCCGTGGCGAGGTACTCCTCCCGACCCTCCGGCGTGATCCCGACCAGGCCCCGCGGCCCGCCGACCCACGACCTTCCGCGGCCGTCCGTCACGAACGCCCGGGCGCCCCAGCCGCTTTCGGGCCCCAGGACGAACGCGTCGGCCCCCCCGGGGGCGTAGGGGCGGACGCCGGTCACGTTGCCACCCAGGATCCAAAGGAGCCCGTCGTCCACGGGATCCACGAGGAGGCGCGAGTCGGAGAAGAGCGGCAAGCGGGCGGAGATCTCCCGACCATCCACCGTCATCCCCCTCAGCAGACCTCCGTCGTCGGAGATCGTGGCGATCCACACGGTTCCCCGCCGGTCCACCAGCCCGCTCACGGCGCGTCCGGTGCCGGGGCTCGGGTCGAAGAGCGTGTCCACCGCAAAGGGGGACACCCGGACCGCGCGGCCGGCCTCGGAGGTGACGAGCACGCTTCCGCCGCCGCCGTTGGCAACGTGGATCACCGGGCCGTCCGTCAGGCCCGACGCGGCCCCGAGCGTGCGCACGGGAAGTGGCCGGATCCGGAAGAGGCCGTCCCGGGCCGAGCCCAACCAGAGGTTTCCCTCGCGATCCCCGCGGACCGGGGGATACCCGCTTTCCGGAGCGAGGGGAAGGGACGCGACCAGGGACCCGTCCGCGGCCCACGCCTCGGCGACCCCGGCAGACTCCGTCCAGATCAGCCCCCGCCGGTCCCGGAGCAGCAGGCGGCGCGGCTGGCCTCCGGGGATCGAGGTGAGCGCGGTCCCGGCGGCATCGAAGATGTCGAAGAACTCCCCACGGGGCCGGACCAGGAAGACGCCGTCCGCGGGCTCGGCCCATCCGGTGGGCATCGCCGACCCTTCGACGCCGACGTCCGTCATCCGCGGTGACCCGCCTCGAAGGTCGAGCCAGGTCTCCTCGGTGACGAGAGACAGCCTTCGACCGGGAAGCGCGGTGCCCACCCGCTCGAGGCCGTCGGGCCCGAGGAGCAGCGCCGACGTCCAGTCCCAGGCCCAGATGCGGCCGTCGGGCGCCTGACGCACATCGCGGATTACGTCGTCGTGGCGGGCTCGTTCGACCATGCGGCCACCGGCGTAGGCGTAGAGCCGCGGCCCCACCGTGACCCAGAGCGTGTCACCCCGCCCCGCCCCTATGCCGACCAGGCGACCGCCCCTCCAACTCGCGCCCTCTTGGATCGGGTGGTCCGTGAACAGTTCCCCGTCGAAGTCTACGAGCAGCCCGCTGGCCAGGACCCAAAGCCGCCCGTCTTCGGCCACCTCGATGTCCGTGATGGCGAGGCCCGGCAACCCGTCCTCCACACCGAAGCGGTCGATCCCGAGGTTCGGCGAGGGGGCCGGCTGGGCACTCAGGACACCCGGGACCAGGACACAGAGGAGGGTGGCAACGACACCACTCCGGATGATCACGGCCCTCCCCCGCTTCGGGTCGCAGGAAATCGAGACCTCGATCAGGAACCTACGGCACGGAGGGCCGTGATGCCCCCCGTGCCGGCCGGGTTCAGTTACGGAACTCGAAGATCGCCCGGACGCCATCCTCGCAGCCCCGGTCCACCCAGAGGAGGGACCCGGAGTCGACGGCGACACAGTCGATCGACGCCCCGCCGTTCGGCTGACCGGCGGCCCAGGCCGTGAATCCGGGCAGCGAGCCGTCGACCCAGGTGAAGGTGCCTTCCTGGTCCCGGTCGCGGAGACCGATCCAGCCCCCGTCGGCGTGGTCGAGGAGCGCGTTCATTTCCGCCTGGTCCTGCACGATGACGAGGCTGCCGCCGAGGGACTCCGCCATCCGTCGGGCGCCCTCCCAGTCGAAGGTCTGTTCCGTCTGGAGGTACAGCGCGCCGTCGTGCACCCAGGATGCGCGGAACGTCACCGGGAAGTCGTTCTCGAACTCCACGACCGAGTTGAATCCCAACGAACAATCGATGTCGTTCCACTGGCCTTCCGTACTCTGCCAGTAATGGACGCAGTCCCCGTCACCTTCGGGCTGACCGGCGCCGAAGTCGCTGTAGGCGGGAAACGCGCCGTTGACCCACTCGAGGGAACCGTCGACCCGATGCATCCCGATCCAGAGGTTGCGACGGAAGCTGCCCTCGGGCGTGTAGGTCGTGGTGATGAAGTCGTCCTCGGCCTCGCTGCCGATCACCACGAGCCGCCCCCCGAACCGCTGGGCGAGGTCCCTGGACTCGGTCCAGTTCAGGAATGCCGTGTGTCGCCCGTAGGTATTGCCCCCGAAGGTGGTCACGAGCTCGAAGGCGGCGATGACGGTGACCGTGACCGTCTCGGTGTGGGCGCCGCTCGTGACCGTGATGAGGGCGTTGCCGGCGGACACCGCCGTCATCAGGCCGTCCGCCGACACCGAGACCACGCCTGGCAGGTTGCTGCTGAACTGGACGTCGGCGGATTCCACCGCCGCCGGCGCCACCACCTTGCCGTCGCCGTCGAGACGCACCGGGCTGAGCTGGACCGCCTGACCGATGAATCCGAACTGGACGTCGTCGATCCCGACATGGAGGCTGCCACTGCTCGTCACCGTCACGGTGCTCGACCCCACCTTGCCCTCGGACGTCGCCCTAATGGTCGCCGTGCCGATCCCGACGCCCGTGACCACGCCATCCGCCACCGTGGCCACGTCCGGGGAGCTCGTGGACCAGGTGACCGCCCGCCCGGTCAGCACCCCGCCCTGGGCATCCCTCGCCTCGGCGGTGAGGGTCGTCTGCTCGTCCTCGACGATCGACACGCTGGATGGCGAGACGGTCACCGTGGCAACGGGCACTTCGGCCACGGTGACGGTGGTGCCCCCCGACACGCCCTCGGAGGTGGCCGTGATGGTGGTCGAGCCCACGCCCACGCCGGTGACGACCCCGCTCTGGGAGACCGTCGCCACGGAGGGCGTAGCCGAGGACCATACGACATCCCGGCCGTTCAACTCGCTCCCGCCGGCGTCCTCCAACCGGGCCGACAGGGTGACCTGGCCGCCTTGCGTGATCGACGGGTTCGCCGGCGAGACCTCGACGCTCGCGACCGAAGGGGCGACCACCGTGATCGTAGCTGATCCGGTGGCGCTCTCGCCGTCGGCCTCCGCCCGTGCGGTGACCACGGTGCTCCCCGTCCCGACGCCCGTCACGAGCCCCGTGCTCTCCACCATCGCGACGCCGGTTGCGCTGCTCGTCCAGGTGGTCTGGACTCCGTCGCAGTCGCTCTGCGACACCGCCGCCGCGAGCTGGACCATGCCGCCGACCTCGATCTCCGCAGTCGCGGGGGCGACGGTGACGGACAGCGAACAGTCGTCATCCGGGCCGGTGCCACTACCTCCCCCCTCGTCGCACGCCGGAAGGATGACCAGAAGGAGGACGAGGGCCGCCGTCAGAGCGACGGGACGGGTGAGACGTCGGGAATGCCGGACCATGGGGAGCCTCCGTACACGCGGGATGGTGGCCCCCGGACAGGGCACGAATCCGAACCGCGACACACGTGCCGGAGGCGTTCGCGCTCCACCATGGGACAGGGCGGGACCCTGGCCCCTACCCGAGCGTCTCGACCCTCTTGTCCCAGCGTCTCGACTGGGGTCGCACCCCCTGTGAAAGGCCCGCGTCGCTTGCCACCTCGCCGCGTCATCGGCTATCCCGTCAGGACCGATCGACCCTGCCGGAGCGGCAGCGCTCGCGCAGGCGGCAGCTTGTCCGCGGTCTGCGCGAGCGCGCGCGAGCCGTTCCAGGACCTTCCGACCCTACTCGCCGAGGGCGGAAGCCGAAGCGGGCCCAGGACAGTTCCTGTCGAGGGTGCAGAGCCACCCCTCGAGCTCTACAACGTCGGTGTGGCCTCCAAAGGCAATCCGTCCACAGAATGTCCACACACGAGTGAAAGGAAGGCCCTCCGAGCTTTCGCCCGAAGAACCGCATCCTCGACGGCCTTCGCCGCCAAGGTCGGCGGGGCAACGGCGATGGCCGCGAAGCCCATGATCATCCTTGCGTTCGCAGCCCTGGACGGAACGGAGGATGTTCGGGGCGGCAGACACCATGATAGTCATGATGTTTGCAGCCGTCTCGCAACGTGCGGCCATCGAGGGCCGCAATCACCTTGTCCGCCCGCCCTCCGCCGTCGGCAGAGCGTTCCAGACCGTGTGTGCCCCCTCGAAGACCGGTCGCCGGAAGACCGAAAAGCCCCCGTCCGAGCGAAATCGCTCCAACGGGGGCCCTTTGTCCGAGTACGCCATTCCAGTACGCCGCCAGGGAATCGAACCCCGAACCTACTGATTAAGAGTCAGTTGCTCTGCCAATTGAGCTAGCGGCGCGTCCACCGGGGCCTGTTCGCGGCCTCCAGAGCCGATAAAGGTAACCTGGAGCCAGACCGGGTCAACCCTGCGATCGACGGGCTCTCCAGCCCGTCCGCCACGACCGCAGCCGAGGCCGACCCACCCGTCCCCTACCCTCCGCCTCCCGTCGTGTCGGAGGGCGGCGGGGCCTGCCCCGGCAGGGCGGCGCCACCCTCGAGGACGTCGGGTCGCAACTGCTCGAGGACGTAATGGGCCGCGGCGTCGATCTTGCGCGGGTCGATTCCCGCGACGCCCCAGGTGGGCATTCCCTCGGCGTGGCCGATGAAGATCCGGCGGCGCACGCCCTCGAGGTCGTCGGCGAAGGCCCAGTTCTCGTCGACCAGGGACGGAACGTCGAAGCTGTGCTCCTCGGCGTACTCGGTGACCCCTCGCCCGAGGGGCCCGTGGCACTTGCGGCACTCGGCCGCGTAGACCGAGTTCCCCTCCTGGAGCCGCTCGGCGTCCGACGCCCACGTCACCGAGTCGAACAGGGCCGGCGAGTAGAGCCGATCGGCCGCCTCGACCTGTTCCTCCCGGTCCGGCGGCTCGAACTCGTGCTCCCCGCAGGCCGTCAGCGTGACCGCGACCACCACGGCCGCCACCGCGGCCGACGCCCGAGCCACGACCCGATGGAGGGACGTCCCCCTCACAGGCCCCCTCCCCCCTCCCCACCACCCGTGCCGACGGTGTCGTCGGGGTGGAGGATCGTGGCGCCCGGTGCCAGGTCGCGGACCTTCACCATGGCCGATTCGGCCGCTTCCATGTTCCCCAGCGCCCGCTGGGCGATCGAGATTCCGAACCACCCCGCCGGCTCGTCCGGGGCCGCATCGGCCGCCGAACGGTAGAAGTCCAGAGCGTCCTCGAAGCGGTGGTCACGGAAGGCCTGCGTGCCGCTGTCCAGCGCCTCGACGACCTCGGGCGCGAGCTGAGCCCGGGTCTGTTCGCCCTCCACGTCCAGCGTCCGGGTCTCCTGGTCGTCGGGCCGGCACGCTCCGGCGAGCAACACGACGGAGAGGGCGAGTCCCGCGCGCAGGGTCCGGCCGAGCCAGCCGCTCACGAGCCCCCTCCTCCCCCGCCCAGCGGGTCGCCGATGTGACAGGTCCTGCAGATCCCGGGATTCCGCGACTGGGCCCGCTCGGGGTCGAAGTCGGGCCCGTGGGGGCTCACCTGGAAGGATCCCACTTCGGAATGACACTGGAGGCACTCCCTCTGGGTGTGACAGCTGGCGCAGGACTCGAGGGACTGGCGCGCCGCCTGGGGGTGGCGCAGGAGCCACAGGGGCTCGGCGTCGTGGTATCCCGAGCCGAGGCGACCGGTCTGCGTCAACCCGGCCTGCGCGTGGCAGGCGCGGCACGAAGCCTGGACCTGGTGGCAGTTCGCGCACTCGCTCATGCCCCCGAAGGCGTCCGCCGCGTGCCGGGAGAGGTAGTTGGCCGGGTGGAAGGCCGGACGGTCCGGAGCCTCGTGGCACGACGCGCAGAACGGCTCGGTGTGACAGGACGCGCAGGCGTCCTCGTCGGCCGCGGCCAGCGCTCCGTGGTCGGTCGCGAACCACGGGGACCCGTGCGAGGCGGGCGCATCCTGATCGAGCACCACCCCCGGGGCCTCCACGGCGGACCTCGGCGGGAGGGAGCCGGCGCCCGCGGGGAGCGGCGCGAGGTGGCACGACGTGCAGTCGTCCCGCGTGTGACAGGTGATGCAGGCGTCGCCCTCCTCGACGACCAGGTCGCCGTGCTCCATCTCGAAGTCCGGGTCGTCGTGGCTCGGCGGCTTCGGGTACGACACGGCCAACGGCGGCAGCCGTAGCCCGGGCGGCGCCGGCTCGATCCGCCCGATCACGTCGCCCGCGCCACCCACGTGGCAGGATGTGCACGTGTCCCGGGTGTGGCACGTCGCGCACCGGGCGGTCCCGTCCCGGGCTTCCCGGCCGTGCAACTCGAGCACGAACCCGGGCTGCCCGTGGCTCGGGGGAGGTTCGATGGCCCGGATCCGCTCCGGCGGGAGCTGGGTCCGCGAGAGCGGCACGTGGCATCGCGAGCAGTCCGCGTCGACGACGTGCTCCTCGGCGGGATGCCCGTGGCAGGAAAGACAGCGCCCCGCCTCGAGGGGCTCCACCGTCATCCTCGCCGCGCCCGTCGGGGCGTGGCAGCGCGCGCACGTGAGCGCCTCGTCCCCCTCCCTCGCGACCTCCCGAATGTGCTCGGCGTGGCTGAAGGAGAGGTTGTCCACCGTCGAGTAGGGCTCTGGCGGGGTCCAGTCGACTTCCTCCAGCTCCACGCCGTCGTGACAACCGTTGCAGAAGGAGGCCTCGGGATAGAAGGCGTCCGTGTCGCCGGACGGCACTCCCTCGTGGCACCCGGTGCAGAGGGGGAACAGCCCCTCGTGCTGGGCGTGGGGGAAGGCGGACCGGACCTGCTGCGCCACGGGTGCGAGGGACGCCGCGGGGCGCGGCGGCGTGGCGAGGCCGGGGCCGGCCCCCGAGACGGAGGCGGGCGACGGCGCCGCTCCCGCCGAGAGGGCGACGGCCGCGACCAGCAGCACGCCCGGAGCCCACCGGCCCCTCATCGCCGCAGCCTCACGCGCGGACGAGCCGGGTCCTCTCCGAAGTCGATCCGGAGGGAGCTCCAGACGCGGGTCTGGTTCCAGACGTCCTCGCCCGGGCGGTCCGTGTCGTGCCGGTAGATCGCCGCGCCGCCGTCCAGCCGGAGGCCCTCCCGCAGCTGCAGCCCGACGTCCAGCCCTCCCCCCACGACCCGACCGTCACCGACCCGGAACTCGGCGATGCGCTGGAACGTGGTGGCGTACGCGGAGAGGTCGACGCGATCACGCGGTCGGAAGCGGACCCGCGCGTCGGCGGAGCTCAGGAACGCCCCGACGCCCCACTCGACGTCGTAGCTCCCCTGCACCGTCCACATCCGTCCCAACCGTGCGTCGCCACCCACCTCGGCCCGCCAGCCGTCGTCTTCCAGGGGGTCGAAGACCTCCGCCACGTCGGCCTCGTCGTACGTCCTCCATCCCCCGCGGACCCACGCGCCGACCCGCTCCCCGCTCCAGGCCACCCTGGCCATCGCCTCGTGGTACGCGACGGGGCTGAAGAAGCCCCATACCGTGGATAGCTCGAAGTACGGCACGTATCGCCTTCCCTCGAGCGTCACGGACAGCCCCACGGAGGGGAAGGCACGCTGCGCCTGGAGCGTCGCCTTCCCCAACCGGCCGAACGCGAAGTCCCAGTCGACCGAGCCCCGCAGGTGGTACGGGCGCAGCCGGTCCGTGCGGGCGTCGAGGGAGGCGCGCTCGGAGATGAGCCCCGAGCGGTCGGACCAGATCTCGCGCTGGTACCGGAGCCCGACCTTCGTGCCCCCGTCGAACCGACCCTGCACGAACCCACCCATCAGGTAGGCGTCCTGGTCCAGCACGAAGTCCTCGATCCCCCGGAGCGCCTCGTCCCGCGGTTCGGCCAGCCCCCGGGCCAGGCTCCGCCCCCCGTACCCCTCCAGGGTGAAGGGTCCGGGCGTGAACATGGCGCTGGCGCCGTCGAAACCGGTGAAGCCGAGGCCCGAGTTCGTGCGCTGCCGACCGAGGCGGAAACGCCAGCGGTCGCGCGTCAGCTGGGCGTAGAGGAGCAGAGCGTCGACCTCGTCCTCGCTGCGGGGCCACACGAAGTCGCCTCCGAAACGTGCGCGCCCCCGCAGGAGGGTCGTGACGCTCAGCCCCTCCGTTCCCAGGTCCCACGCCGTGAGCCCGACGTCCTGGGTTCCGACGGTGGTGCCGTCGACGTCGGCGGGACGGTACAGAACGCAGTTGTCGGCCGCGCCGCACGGTACCGGCTCGCCGTCCAGGTAGAACTGTCCGTCCTGCTCCACCAGCAGAGTGGGATCCACGACCACGCGCTCCAGCGGCCGGAGCTCGAGGAAGCGGAAGGTGGAGGTCGCCCAGCCCCGGAGGTCCTGGGCACCGGCGGGCGCGGCCCGCAGCGACACCAGAGCCAGCAACAGGGCCAGGCCGAGACGTCTCATCCGGTCTCCTGGGGCCCCACCGCGCCGCCCGGGAGCCGGTGGCACTCCACGCAGTTCTGCCCCGGCCGGTGCTCGACCCGGTCCTGGTGGCACGCAAGGCAGAACGGACGCGTGCGGGGCACCCCCTGGATGCCGGGCGCCACGTCCTGGTGGCACCCGCTGCCCGAGCACCCCTGGTGGACCTCGTTGGGATGGGCGGACGCGGGCGCCGGCTCGTGACACGATCGGCAGCTGGCCTCGGGCCGGTGGTGCTGCTCGTGACAGGCGGTGCAATCGACCTCCGCCGCGGACCGTTCGAGGCCCTCCGTGTGGCAGCTCGAGCACTCGAGTCCGACGTGGGGGCCGTGGTCGAAGGGCAGGTCCCGGGGGCCGGCGTCTCCGACGGAGAACGCCATGTCTCGGGTCATGGAGTAGACCTCGCCGGGCGTCGACCCCTGCTCGTGGCACCGGGAGCAGTCGTTCGAGACGGGCGGCCTATGGTGGCAGGAGCGGCAGTCCTCCAGCCCCACCACGGTGAGCTGTCCGTGACTCTGCTCGGTCGAGTGGCACTGGGTGCACTCCACGTTCCGGTGCCGGCGGTGGCTGAACGTCGCGGTGTCGCGGACCTGCTGGGGGGCCGAGGACGCCCACACCGGGGTCGCCCGCCCAGCCGGAGGGGCCCGGTCGGAGTCCACCACCGATCCCGGTGAAGACCCGGTGCCCGAGACCGCGGGGGTCGGCGGCAGGGGCCACTCCCCAGGGGACGCGGCCCGAGGGCCCGGACCGGAAAGGTCCAGCCCCGCGGGATGCACGAGACCCGCCCGGCGGGCCGCGTCGAGGCCTGGCACCACGGACCCGGGAAGCGCCGGGTCCGACGCCTCGGGGCCGGTCGCGACGATGCCGCCTTCTTCGACCACGTCCTCGTGGCAGCCCAGGCAGGTCTCGGCCTCGACGTTCCAGTCGTGGGCCACGTGACACTGGGTGCAGTCGGCCAGCTCACCGATCCCCAGTCCCCGGTGCATGGGAGTGAGCGTGTCCGGCTGCGAATGGCATCCCGCCGTGGCGCAGCTCTCGACGGCCTGCTCGGGCGTCGCTTGCTCGTGGGGGTTGTGGCACTTGCCGCAGACCGCGTCGTGGGGCTCGTCGGGCGGCATGTCCACCAGCGCCCGCATGGCGTGGCAGCTCAGACAGGCGTTCGCGTTCGGCCTCGTGGCCGCCAGCGCCGCCTCCAGGGGCGTCCCCTCCGGGACGGGATCGGAGAAGCCGTGGCACGCGGTGCAGTGGATCGTCAGGTCGCCCATGCCCCCGAGCTGGATGTCCGAATCCTCGTGGCAGCCGGACTGGGCGCACGTCTCCGACGCGGCGGTGAACTGGTGGAGGGACGTCGAGTGGCACTCGACGCAGTTCAGCCCCTGGAGGGACGGGTCGTTCGACTCGAGGTGGACCCGGTGCCCGGCCGAGTTCCGGATCGACTCCCAGCGATCCGGGTCGCCCTGGACGTGGCAGGCCGCGCACTTCTCGTTGGGGACCTCGGCGTGGGCCGTCAGCGAGTCCGGGTTCTCGATGATCTGACTCAGTGCCATCTGGCTGCGGGCCGCGAACGTCGGCTTGTGGCACGCCTTGCAGCCCAGGTCCCGGTGGGCGCTCCGGGCGAACAGCTCGTACGGCTCGACCATCAGGTGGCACGACAGGCAGAACTCGTTGTCGTGCTCGACGTAGTCGTAGGTGCGGTACCCGGCGACGGCCCCTCCCGTGACGAGCCCCACCGCGCCCACGGCGATGAGACCGATCCCCCACGGGGGCAGGGTGCGCAACCAGTTGCCGATCCAGTCGATCACGTCCGGTCTCGCTTCACTCGCTCGGTGTAGACGAAGGGCCGCCCGGAGCTACTCCGGACGGCCCTCGCCGTTTCGTTCACACACGGAGCCGGGTCCCCCCGTCTCGCGTGTGCTCAGATCAGTCCTGCGCTCCCTTCTTCCAGATCAGGGTCTTGTAGGGACCCGACTTCAGGTGGGCCGGCGCAGCCTTCTCCGGGCTGGCGGTCACACCGTACTCATCCTCGACCAGCTCGATGCTGGCGCGGAGGAGCTCCGGAACGAGGAAGGGGTTGTGGGCCGCCGCGCTCACCGAAGCCAGCCGCGCGCTCGGACGATCCGTGCCGCCGAACTCGGCCAGCTCCATGTTGAAGAACGCGCCCTCGGCCACGGTGAACACCGGGTTGCCGGGGTCGATCTCGCCGCCCTCTTCCTCGAGGTTCGGGTCGACCTGGAGGAGCAGGTCGTGCAGCTCCTCGACCAGGAACTGGATGTTGCCGGAGCTGGCGAAGAGGGCGCTGAAGGCCCCCTCCTGGGACGTGTGGCAGCCGGCGCCGGTGCAGCCGTCGAAGCTCCGGGCCTCCTGGCTCAGCTCGCAGTCCCCTCCGGTGGGCGCCCCGGTCTCGTCGACGCAGGGGATCGCCTGGAAGGTGTGTCCGACGGAGAAGACCGTGGTCTCCGTCGACTCGTCGAACGCGGAGAACGCGTTCACGTGGCACGTGGCGCAGAGCCGCTCGTTCCCCTCGGAGCCGTGGGAGGCGATGATCTCGCCCTGGTTGATCTCGGCGCCCGGCGGGAACCACCCGGCGTCACCCAGCAGCAGGGCCGCCGAAGGAGCGTGGGGCTCCAGCCCGTGGGAGGACGTCGGATCCGGCACGGTGCGCCGACTGTGGCACCGGGCGCACAGGTTGGTCTCCAGGTTCGGCTCGTCCACGGCGAAGCGGAGCTGAGCGTCGTGCGTCGCGTCGTGCGGATCGTGACAGACCACGCACGTCTGGGGGAAGAGGTCGGTGCCGCCCTTCTCGAGGTAGTCGGCGTTCTCGCCGAAGGCGACCAGGGCCCCCTTGGCCTCGTGACACGCGTTGCAGCCGTCGCGTCCCGCCGGGTAGGCGTTGAGCGTGCCGTGCGGCGAAGCCGCCCACTCCTCCACGAACGGATGGTGCGCGCCCGAGTGGCACTCGCCGCAACCGAGGGTCAGATCGGTCCCGACGTCGATGGGGGCCAGCGGATGGTTTGCAGCAATGTCCGGGTTCTCCACGTGATCCAGCCCCGGCCCGTGGCAGCTCTCGCACTGCACGTCGTGATATCGATCTTCCGCGACGGCCGTGAAGCCCGCCGCCCCCTGGAGGGGGTTGCCCAGCTCGTTCACGGTGTGACAACCCTCGCAGGTGGCCTGCGCGTGGTCGCTGCTCTGCAGACCTTCCCACGCGGACGCGTGAGCGGTGGCAACCCACTCGCCTTGCTGTCCGACGTGGCAGTTGCCGCAGACCGTGAGCTTGGCTTCCATGTCGGTGTAGCCTAGGAAGCCCTGAGCTTCTGCCGCGGGCTCGGTGAAGAGCTCGCGGTCCTGGAAGACGACTTTCTCGTCGACGCACGAGGAAGCCACGAGGAGGGCCAGGAGGGAGAGCCCGAATCCTCGAATTCGTCTCGTTGGGTACATCAAGCACGCTCCCGCGTCACATGTGGCAGCATTGAAGGCGGTGCGAAAATTCACACGACGCCCCGGCCTTCACAAGTCCCCCCGGTCCGTCAGGACCGGGAATCCGACCGGCACCCCTGATACCGGTGCCGGAACAGCATTCCACACCGCTCCGCCCACCGTGCGGCGCATCGTGTGCGACTGGATTGTCCTGCGAACCGGGAGCCACCTGCTCGGCTCCCGCCCCCTGGTGGACCGGGCTGTGCGGCCTCCTGTGCCACCAAGGTACCACGACCGTAACGGGGGGTCCGTAGGGTGTTCCCCTACGTCCCGCGTGGGGGATTGCCGGAAAGGGGTGTGCAGGGGTCGACGGACACGGGCGCTCAGGATCCCGGCGACAGGCTCGTGTAGATCGACGTGACGAAGGCGCCGGGATCGATGAATCCGCCCCCCCACTCCTCGTCCCACTCGGCCGACAACCCCATCTCCAGGACCTCCTCCAGGGAGTGCCCCGCGCCCTTCGCCTCGGCCACGCGGTCGCGGACGGTCCGCAGCATCTCGCCGTACTCCTGGAGGTCGGCCCGGGTCGAGAGGGGACCGTGGCCCGGGATGACCCGGGTGTCGGCGTCCATCATCGCGAGTCCCCGTCCCACCGCGTCGAGCACGCCGTCGATGCTCCCACCGCTGGACGTGTCGATGAAGGGGTAGCCGGAAGCGAAGTAGGTGTCGCCCATGTGCACCACGTCCGCCCCGGTGAAGTGGATGATCGCGTCCCCGTCGGTGTGGGCCCGGGGCACGTGGACGACGCGAAGCTCGTCGCCGTTGAGGTGGAACGAGACCTCCTCGGTGAACGTGACCACCGGGAGCGCGCCCTCCGGAGAGGCCGCCACGGTCGTGCGCTCGCCGAGGCGCTCGAGGACCTGATCCACGGCCATCCGCTCACGGACGTTCTCGTGGGCTACGAGCACGGCGCCGGTCTCGCCCATGGCCTCGTTGCCGCCCACGTGGTCGCCGTGCCAGTGGGTGTTGATGACGAAGGGGATCGTCGGCTCCGCTCCCTCGCCGGTGAGCGCCCCGATGGCCGCCAGGATCTTGTCCGTCAACGGCGCGTACTGGTCGTCGATCACGAAGGCCCCGTCCTCGCCGACGCTCACGCCGATGTTGCCACCCCGGCCGACCAGCATGTAGACGCCTTCGGCGACGGGAATCGTCTCGATCTCCACCGCGTCCCAGTCGGTCTGCGCCGCTCCGGGGTACGGGGTGGCGACGGCCGTCGCCAGGAGGATCGCGTAGGTGGCCAGGGTCCGGAGGTGTGGCGGGGTCGCTGGGGTCATCGTGGTCGTCCGCGGTCGGTGGGGTCGTCGTCGCCGTTCCGGTGTCGCCGGAGGGCGGGAAGGTACAGCCAGAGGAAGCCGACGGTCTGCAGCGTGATCTGGACGGCCAGCGCCAGCTCCATGCTGGTGCGAACCAGGAACGCGCCCGCGAGGGCGCCCCCGACGAAGACCACCGGCAGTCCGATGGCGAAGCGCCGTGGCTCCGCCCGGAAGGTGGCGAAGGGCTCCTGATCCCACATCAGTAGGCCGGGATCCCCGTGATCTCCTGTCCCAGGATCAGGCCGTGGATGTCGTGGGTGCCCTCGTACGTGTAGACCGACTCGAGGTTGGCCATGTGTCGCATGGAGTGGTACTCGACGAGGATCCCGTTCGCGCCCAGGAGCCGGCGCGCCTCCCGGGCCACCTCGGTGGCCATGTCCACGTTGGCCCGCTTGGCCAGCGAGACCTGCTGGGGCGTGTACGTCCCGGCGTCCTTCATCATCCCCAGCTTCCACGCCAGGAGCTGACCCCGGGTGATCTCGGTGAGCATGTCCGCGAGCCGGATCTGCTGGATCTGCTTGCCCGCGATGGGGCCGCCGAACATGACCCGCTCGCCGGCGTAGCGGCGCGCCTCATCGAAGCACGCCATGGCGGCCCCGACGGCCCCCCACGCGATCCCGTAACGGGCCTGGGTCAGGCACATGAGGGGGTGCTTGAGCCCTCCCTCGCTCCCGGGCATGTACGCGCTCTCGGGCAGCTCCACGTCCTCCATGTGGAGCTCGCTCGTGTCGCTGGCCAGCAGGCTCAGCTTCCCCTTCTGGTCCGTGGCGGTGAACCCCGGCGTGTCGGTGGGCACCACGAAGCCACGGATACCCTTCGGATCGCCGATCTCCGAGGTCTGCGCCCACACGACGGCCACGTCCGCCATGGAGCCGTTGGTGATCCACATCTTGGTGCCGTTCAGCACCCAGCCGTCGGACGTCCTCCTGGCGGTCGTGATCATCCCACCCGGGTTCGACCCGTAGTCCGGCTCGGTGAGACCGAAGCACCCGATCGCGTCTCCCGCCGCGAGCCTGGGCAGCCACTCCCGGCGCTGCTCCTCGCTCCCGAAGGCGTGGATGGGATACATGACCAGGGCGCCCTGGACCGACGCGAACGACCGGAGGCCGCTGTCGCCCCGTTCGAGCTCCTGCATGATGAGCCCGTACGCGATCTCGTCGAGGCCGGCGCAGCCGTACTCCTCGGGCAGGTTCGCCCCCAGCATTCCCATCTCGGCCATCTCGGGGATCAGCTCGGTCGGGAAGCGGCGCTCGATGTAGGCGTCGCCGATCAGGGGCATCACCCGGTCCTGCACCCAGTCCCGGATGGTGTCCCGGATCATCCGCTGCTCCTCGGTGAGGAGCGCGTCCATGTCGTAGAAGTCCACGCCCTGGAATGCCATGGGAGTCCGTCGCGTCGGTCGGGTGGTCGTCGGTGAGGCCCGGGAGATGCGGGACCCTCCGGACGGGCGGGTGTTCCCCCGGACGCCCCCGTTCCCGCTACTC
Source organism: Gemmatimonadota bacterium (assembly GCA_050050315.1). Lineage (GTDB taxonomy): Bacteria > Gemmatimonadota > Gemmatimonadetes > Longimicrobiales > Gaopeijiaceae > JASFUL01. The sequence goes on along the minus strand of JASFUL010000046.1, from coordinate 4,071 downwards.
GGCCCGGAGCGACTCGATCGGGTCGACGGCCGCGGCCCGCCGCGCCGGTAGCCACGCCGCGGCCAGGGCGGTCACGGCCAGCAGCAGGGCGGCCCCCCCGAGGACCCACGGGTCGCGCGGCTCCACGCGGAAGAGGAGCCCCTCCATGAGGCGCGTGAGGCCCCACGCGGCGGCCAGTCCGAGGGCGGCGCCCACCAAGGCCAGCCCCGCCGTCTGCCGCAGGATCCGCCCCACGACCTGGCGGGGCCGGGCGCCGAGGGCCATCCGCACCCCCACCTCGCGGATCCGCCGCGACACCGTGAAGGACATGAGTCCGTACAGCCCCACCGCCGCCAGCAGGAGCGCCGCCCCCGCGAACCCGGCGAGCAACGTCAGCACGACCCGCGTGCGGGCCGTCACGGCGGACACCTGTGAAGCGAGCGCCGTCACGTCCCAGAGGGGCACGTCGGGCCGGATGGCCAGGACCTCCCTCCGGAGCGCGGGAGCCAGCGACACCGGGTCGCCCGCGGTCTTCAACGTCGCGCTCATCGGCTGCCAGGGGAGCGCCCGCTGTGAGACGTAGACCGCCGGCATGGGATCGGAGCCGACCCGCGAGTCGTACTGCGCGTCTGCCACGATCCCGACCACACGGCCGCCGTCACCCTCGCTCAGGGGCCCGATGGTCGCGGCGATCCGACGGCCGACGGCACTCCGGCCGGGGAAGAGCGCCCGGGCGGCCGACCGGCTCAGGACCACCGCCGGCGGCCCTTCCCCCCGGTCGCGGGCGTCGAGGGCCCGTCCTTCCAGCACCGGGATCCCCACGGTGGCGAAGTAGTCGTCCCCGACGACGTGGAACGAGACCGGGCGCTGCTCCTCGCCCGGGAGCTCCCGTCCTTCGACCCCGGAGACCATGACGACGTCACAGCGCCCGCTGACGGGCGTGCAGCTCGCCACCGACGCCGCCTCCACTCCCGGCAGCGCCCGCATGCGCTCCTGTAGGATGGCATTGAAGGCCAGGATCTCGTCGGGCCCGTCCTCGCGGGACAGCTCGTAGCTCGCGAGCAGCACCCCGTCCGGATCGACGCCGATCTCCACCGCCTCCAGCCGCGCCAGGCTTCCGAGCATCAGGCCGGTCCCGGCGAGCAGCACCAGGGCGAGGGCCAGCTGAGCGGCCACCAGGATCGACCGGGCGCGGGCCGCCGCCCGCCCGCCGACTCCGGCGACGGACCGGGCACCCGCCGTGACCCCGACCGCGTCCGGCGCGACGCCCCGGAGCGCCGGCCAGAGCCCCGCGATCAGGCCGGTCACGAGCGCCGCACCCAGGGCGAAGAGCACCACGGGGCCGTCGAGGTGCAGGCTCGCCGCGTCGAGGAAGCGCAGCTGGTTGGCTCCCGTCATTCCCACGGCACGGGGCAGCCCGGCCGCGAGCAACCGGATGGCCCAGGCGGCCAGGAGGAGTCCGAGGACCGCTCCCAGCAGGGAAACGGTCACGCTCTCCACCAGGTGGCCCCGGGCCAACCGGGAGCGGGCCGCCCCGAGCGCCGCCCGCACCGCGAGCTCGTGGCGCCGGCTGTTGGCCCGGGCCACCAGGAGGCCCGCGACGTTCGCGCACGCGATCGCCAGGAGCAGCAGCGACGCGCCGGTGAGCACCAGGACCGAGAGGCGGGCGTCCGGGTTGACGCGGGCCTCGAGGAAGGAGCGCGTGGTCGCGCCGGTGGCCGCGTCGCCGTCGGCCGGGTACGCCTCCTCCACGGCCCGTCCGGCCCGGGCGACGTCCTCCGCCGCCCGCTGCGGGCCGACCTCCGGAGGCACGCGACCCACCGCGAAGAACCAGAAGCTCCACAGCCGCTCCAGACGTCGCGGATCCATGACGTGGGGCGCGAGGGCCATGGAGACCCACGCGTCCACGTCGCCCGTCAGGCCGTCGAAGTCGGCGGGCATGACGCCGACGACGCTGACGGCCGTGCCGTTGATGCGGACCGTCCGGCCCAGAACCCCCGGATCGCCCCCGAAGCGGGTCCGCCATAGGCCGTTGGAGAGGACGGTGACCGCTGCGCTGGCGGGGGGAGCCTCGTCCTCCCGGAGCGTCCTCCCCAGCGCCGCGTCGGCCCCGAGCACCCGGAAGTACGCCGGCGTCACGATCTCCACCTTGACCCGGGCCGGGTCGCCGGCGTCGAGGAGGGTCATGTCCCGCGATGTGTAGCCGGCCACCCGCACCGACTGGGTGGAGGCCGCCAGGACCTCGAAGCGGGGCCACGAGAAGGGGAGCCGATTCACGCCCTCCACGACGCGCCCCCGCTGGACCGCGTCGGCCGGACCCATGAGGAAGTCCACCATCACCAGGCGCTCGGCGTCGGGGTACGGCGACGATCGCAGGAGCGCCGCGTACAGCACACTGAAGATCGAGGCGCTGGCCCCCACGCCCAGGGTCAGCACCACCACCGAGACCGCCGTGAAGCCGGGCGACCGCACGAGGCTCCGTACGCCGGACCGGACGTCGTCCACCCATCCCATCATCATCTCCTCCCATCGCAGCCGGACCGCCGTGCGCAGCCCGTCGATCGCGTATCGCGTCAGCCCGGGGGCACCCCAACCGCCGTTCCAGAGGGCCCAGAGCTCCCCCTCCCACTCCTCCCGCCAGGCACGCCGGTCGGCGCGGGGCACCAGGCCGGCCGCCACGCGCAGCGCCGCCCGGCACACCCGGTGGACCCGCGGGTCGACCGCTCCACCTCCACCCACGGAGCGCCTACGCCTCCCCGGGCACCGCGTCGTCGACGAGCGCCGCGAATCGACGAAGCGACGACTCGAGCGCCGCGCCGCCGGCGGGGGTCAGCCGGTAGTACCGCCGTCGGGGCCGTCGCTCGGCCTCCGCCACCGACGGGTCCTCCCAGTGACCGGCCACGAGGCCGGACCGCTCGAGGCGCCGGAGGATCTTGTACACGGTGCCGCCGCCATGACCCGTCGCCTCCATGATCTGGGCGCCGTAGCGATGACCCTCGTCGAGGGCTTTCAGCACCGTGACCGTCGTGAATCCGAGCGCGCGAGGCATGGTCGATCCTCAATGACAGTGTCCACTAGCTGACACTTCTATCTACTTGGATGCCAAGCGCGTCGCAAGCGTTGTACGGGTCCTACTCGAAGCCCTCGTAGGCCGCGTCCAGGTCCTCCTTCGAGAGTACCCGGAAGGCCATGTGGGTCTCGGTCCGCTCGAGGCCGTCGACCCGGGCGATCCGCTCGGTCACCACCTCGGCGATCTTCTCCCACTCGTCGACCCGCACCATGGCGACGAGGTCCCACTCGCCCGTGACGGAGTAGACCTCGCTCACGCCCTGAAAGCCGGCGATGGTCCGGGCGGCGTCGGGGATCCGGTCCCGCTGGCACCGGATCATGACCAGGGCGACGATCATGGGATGGCCTCCGTCCGGACCGTGGAGGCGGAGGGCGTGTTCTGGGCGTGCATGGGACCTCCCCTGCCGGGATTCGAAGGGTCGCGGACGTGGGCCTACAGGTGGGCGACGCCGGCCCCTTCCGCAAGCCCGCCCGGGTACGGGCTCGTCATCCCGCGGGCGGGACGGGGCCTCCGGACGACGCGTCCTCGTCGTCGGGGATGGCCGGGGGCACCGCCTCGACGGCGCGACGATTCCGGTACCGGTCCACCCCGTAGGCGATCTCGCGCACCACCTTCGACCCGATCCAGAACGCGGCAACCACGGTGGCGACCCATCCCCCGACGATGAGATCCCTCGAGGGGCGCACCGCCAGGACGATCCAGAGGGTGAGGACCGCCGCGAGCACGCCTCCGCCCAGCCAACCCCACCGTTGCGCCCGTCGGGCGGCGCGGCGGCGGCACGCCGGGCACCAGAGGAGGCGGTCGAGATCCTCGGTGGGACGTACCTCGAGGCAGCGCACGCACGTGACCTCGTCGGGATAGCGGTCCCGCCAGGAGATCTGTCGCGGGTGCTCCACGCTCGGCTCCTCTTCCGCTCGTTGGTTCCCTCGCCGCGCTCCCTACGCGAGCTCGTCGAGCACGGCCCTCGTATACTCTTCCGTGCCGGCCGTGCCTCCCATGTCCCTGGTCCTCACCTCCCCCGC
>JASFUL010000045.1:0-19067 GCA_050050315.1 Gemmatimonadota bacterium | reverse complement strand
GACCCGCACCAGTCCCCTGAGGTCCCCGGGACGGTAGCCGGTGGCCCGGTCGTCCGGGTACTCCGCGTCGAGGATCTCGGCGACGCCGGGGGCCAGGGCGTCCCGCGGGCCGTGGCAGTTGACGCACAACGGAGCGATCCGGAGGGGCGCGTAGAACCTCATCTCCTCGGCCGACACCGGCTGCACCCAGCCCGCCGGCAGGGAGTCGCCGGCCTCCACGAGCGCCTGGAAGTGGCGCAGCGCCGCTTCCTCCCACCGGTCCGGAGCGTTGTCGGGATTCCGGACGCGCAGGCTGGTCCGGGCCACCTCCACGCCCGCCGCCTCCGACGCCGCCGCCGTGAGCGAGTCGGCGGCCCCCGCGCAGAAGCGGACGGCCCCGGCCGGTCCGTCCTCCTGCATGGCGGCCATCAGGCGCGGCGCGAGGGTCGACTGGAGCGTGGCCGCGGCCGCGCCGCCGACGTCCCGGGCGTGGGCCTCCTCGTCGGCGGTGAGAGGGGGAGGTCCGGCGTCGTCGGCGCCAGTCCCGCAGGCGGTCAGGCCCGACGCGAGGAGAGCCAGGGCCAGGGCCCGTCGTGCCGGGCGCCGCCCGGCGGGGCGGTTGGGAGCTCGAACGGCGTCGTCGATGGTCATGGTCATGGTCTTCCGGAAGGCGGTTCGGGACGGAAGGAGCGGGAGCCGACTCGCACCTCGAGCAGCTGGACGGCCCGGTCGAGCACGGGATCCCGACCCTCGCGGACGTCGGCGGGGGTCGGGGCGATCCGGACGTCGGGCACGACGCCGGTCTTGACGAGCGGCGTCCCGTCGGGCAGGAGGACCGCTCGGGTCACGACCTGGCCCATCCCGCCGCCGGGCAGTCGGAAACGGAGGGGCTGACCGGTGGAGGCGGCGGTCGGCGTGCCGACGATGACGAACCGGTCGTCGTCGGGCAGTCGGACCAGGAAGTTCTCGGCCGCCGAGGCGGTGCCGCGTCCGACCAGGACGGCCACCGGCGCCGAGATCCGGCGGCCCTCGAAGGCCGGGCGGAGCGTGTCGGGCTCCTCGTACCGCCACGCCTCGCCCGCGTAGTGGCGGAGGGCCAGCTCCACGAGCGAGGAGTCCTCCGGGGGGAGGGCTCGCTCCAGGGCGGACCGGCCGAAGGAGCCCAGCGCGCGGTAGTAGGCGTCGTTCACCCGCACCCGCCACGCCGTTCCCACCAGGGGCTCGTCGGTGAAGCGAGCCAGGACGGCCCCGGCGACCACGTCGTTGCCGCCTCCGTTCCGCCGGAGGTCGAGAACCACCCCGCGGGCCTGGAGGAGCTCGGGTGACAGCGAGTCGACGAGGACGACGAGTCGGCGGTCGGAGAAGCTGTTGAGCGCCAGGCGGGCGATCCCCGGCGCGGGCCACGTCAGCTCCACGAGAGGCTCCCGCTCCGCCTCGGTCGACCGGACCCATTCCCGGGATACGTCGAAGCGGTCCCGGGCCAGGGTCAGGTGGACCTCTCGGCCCGCGGGGGTCCGAGCCCGGACACGGACGGGCTCGCCGGGGGGGCCGACCAGGAGCCCGTAGCCCCGGCTGTGGCTCCCCTCGATGGCCGAGATCCGGCGGCTGTGGGGCGCCGAGGCGAAGACGAACGGCAGGACGTGCCGCGCGAGGTATTCGTCCAGCGTGGCGCCCTCGACCGAGACGATCTCCGACCCCACCGGAAGCGAGTCGGCCAGCTCGGTCGCCACGTTGGACACCAGGGCCCGCCCTCCCACCGCCTGGAGGTCGACCCAGGGGCTCGAGAACGGCCGTCGCCCGACGATGCTGTCCGGGAGGTGGACGCGGGTGTGGCCATCCTGCAGGAGGGCGGTGAAGCGTTGGAGCGCCCGGTAGTAGTCGAGCGTCGAGCGAGCCGCGAGGACCCGGGGCACCGCCTCGCGGTAGGCCGCGTCCCAGTCCAGCCCCGGGAGCTGGTCGAAGTACGGGAAGTTGTAGGCCGCTTCCTTCCAGATGAGAGAGAGGCCGTAGACTCTCTCTGCCGGGCCCAGGCCGGACGGATTCTGGCTCCGCGCGGGTCCGGCCGGGAGGAGCAGGAACACGGCCAGGAGGAGGATGGGACGTCGCATGGCGGTCCTGCCCGTGGTCGGGGGGCGGGGGGACCGGTGGACCATACCACGGGCGCCGCACGGCGCACAGTCGGGGGAATCTCCACACGTTCGTCGGGAAGCTCCCCACCGGACCCCTCCCCCCCTCGTTCCGCGTGTCCGTGGCCGCGGCTCAGTCGTCCAGCTTCATCAGCAGGAGCTGGCCGTCGGTCACGCACTCGGGGCAGTCCGCCCGGGGCAGCTTGCTCTGGACGTCGAAGAGCCAGGCGCGCCGTCCGAACCAGCGGGAGACGTCCACGATGCCGCTCGTCTCCCAGCAGGCGCCGCCGGAGTCCTCGAGGCAGTCGCTGCCGAGCGTCGTGGCGACGAGCGTGCCGGCCGGATCGACCAGCGACCCGTCGGCGGCCCGCTGGAACGCCCAGATGTGGGTCTCGTCCCGCGTCCACGGATCGGCCGCCGGGTCCTCCTGCATCATGATGACGCCGTCCGCGTTCATGTCGCCGTTGTCGGGCGACGCCCAGCCGGTCCCGGGACCGTCGGAGCGGGCCAGCAGGGTCAGGTACGTCATGCCGGCGGGGTCCGAGGGATCGGCCCATTCCATTCGGTAGACGGAACCCCACTTGTCCCAGGGGCCATCGGCGGGGGTGCCCAGGGTCGGGTCGCCCGTGTCGAAGATGTAGAGGGCCGGCGTCCCGGAGCCGGCGGCCACCTTGTCGTGGAACCCGTCCTCGAGGCGCGTGAAGTCGAACGCGTCGTGGGCCGGGTCGTCGACCCAGTCGTCCAGGGGCGGCGAGCCACCGCCGTCGTCCATCGCGACGTCCTCGGGCACCGGGATCCAGGAGCCCGTGATCGTCTCACCCGGGTTCAGGTCGCCGACGTTCCCCGCCTCGTCGGACGTGAAGACGTGGAGCTGGCCGTGCCCCCGAAGCACGCCGTTGGTGTTCCGGGCCACGTACATGTAGAGCTCGGACTCGGCGTCTTCGGTGGAGACGTCGTCGCCGGACGTCCCGTTGTCGTCGAAGTTCACCACCACCGTGTGACCGCGGAACTCGGGCACCGCCACCTGCTGCTCGTGGGCGTAGTATCCGATGTGCGGTAGCTCCGTGACGCGGCCCTGCCGGTCGATGGCGAGCTGGATCCCGTCGTCCGTCTCTTCGCCGCTGAAGTAGTAGCCGCCGGGGAAGCCGTCGGCGGTCCCGTTCCAGGAGGACGAGCAGAGACGGCTGTACCCCTCGGTTCCGTCGATCGTGTACTCGTGGTCGACGATGGTCTCGCTGTCGGCGTCGAACGTGAACCTTGACACACGCGAGCCGAGGCCGTTGAGATCGGGGAAGCTGATCTCGTGGTTCAGGTACGCCTGTGGGTAGGCGCCGCCACCGAAGGCGCCGATGCCGTCGGGAATCCCGACCAGGCGCTCACCCGAGCCGGGCATGACGTCGCCGGAGGTCGCGAGGGGTACGAGCTCGCCACCGGCGACGAGCTGGGCCTGCGCCGGCTGGGAGGTGCGGAAGCCGGGGCCGCTCCCCTCGATGCCTCCCTTCGCCGCCAGGGCGTCGGGGACGGTGGAGGGAGCCGTCGGCTCGTCGGGCTCGCACGCCGTGAGGGCCACGGCGCCGGCCAGGAGGAGGGCGAGGTGTGGATACCGCATGGACTTCTCTCCGTCTGGAGTGGCGAAGACACGGTGGACCCGGGTGATCGGATCCGCGGATCCCAAAGGTGCCGGGCGTCGGTAAAGCCCCCTCCTGTTGTCCCGCACCGTTCTCATAGAAGCGGCGTGTCGGTCGGGTAACGCCCCCGGGCGAGCCGCTCATCGCCTCCACCGCGAGCGGCGTACGTATTCTCTCCGAGTCTTCTACGCGGTCCTACGTACCCCGCCCTCCGCCCCCACACCCGACCTTTGTCCTCCAGAAGGCCAGCAGCTCATCCGCACTCACTTCGACCGAGGATTCGACCCATGAGCTCACGCGCTCGCACCGCCGCCGCAGACGCCCCACGGAGAACGGCCGTTCTCGCACTCGCTTCCCTGCTGGCGCTCGGCGGATGCCGGGACGCGGTGGGACCGACGGGACCGCCGGCGGACCTGGACGCCGTGGAGTCGTGGGCGCCGGCGGCGCCGTTCGGCGTCATGACCCGCAACCTGTACATCGGCGGGAGCACCGCCCCGCTGCTCTCCCTCGACTTCGGGGACCTGCCCGCCGTGCTGGCGGCCACGAACGCCTTCTGGGCCGAGGTGCAGGCCTCCGACATCCCGGGCCGGACGGCGGCCCTGGCCGACGAGATCGTCCGCCAGCAGCCCGAGGTGGTGGGGCTTCAGGAGGCGGTCGGCTTCGTCGTCCTCGACGGGACGTTCACGCCGATCGGCCAGCTCGACATCCTTCAGCGCCTCGTGCTGGAGATCGAGGCGCGCGGGGGTGGATACGACCTGGTCGCGGTCCAGGAGAACACCTCGTCCGCCCTCCCCCTGAGCGTCTCGGCCGCCGGCGTCGACCGCTGGCTCCAGTTCACCGACCGGATCGCCATGCTCGTCCGCGAGGACGTGGAGATGGAGGGCCCCGCGGAGAGCGACAACTACGCGGCCACCTTCATGGCCGGGCCCGTCGAGCTGAAGCGGGGCTGGATCCGCGCCCGCGTCGAGCACGGCGGTGTGGACTGGACCGTCGTGACCACCCATCTCGAGGTCCAGGGGCTGGCGCCCATCCAGGCCCTGCAGGCCGGCGAGCTGCTCTCGTCGGTCCTGCCCGAGGACGAAAACTCGATCGTCATGGGCGACCTGAACTCCGACGCCGAGGCCGCTCCCGGCGCACCCTCCTGGACGCCCACCTACCGGACGCTCCTCGACGCCGGCTACGTCGACGCCTGGGAGCAGGCCCATCCCGGCGCGCGGCCCGTGGGGTTCACCTGCTGCCACGCCGACGATCTCCGGAACCCGACGGCGTCCTTCGACCAGCGCATCGACTTCGTCTTGATGCGGTCCCAGCAGGGGCACGGCGGCGACTGGCGGCTCAACGGGTCGGTCCACGCCGAGGTCGTCGGGGACGAGGCCGGGGACCGGACGAGCGGCGACCTCTGGCCGTCCGATCACGGCGGCCTCGTGGCCGAGATCCGGCTCGCGCCGGGCATCTTCGCCAACCGATGATCCCCCCGGCTCGCCCGCGCGCGAGGGAAAGGTCTGCCGGGACCCGCGAGGGTGGCCGGGACCCTCGCGCCCGGGCGAGCCGTGGCCCAGGATGGAATCTCCCCGCCGCGGTCACCCGCCGCGGCCCACCGGGCGGGTCGCGAGACCTGCCGAGGAGACCCGGATGAGCTCCCACGATCTCCCGCGGTCACGGATCCCCAGAGAGCTTCCCCTGGTCGGCCGGGCCGACGAGCTCGAACGACTCTACACCCTCTTCGGTGAGGCGCCGACCACCGAGCCCGTGGCGATCCTGAAGGGCGAGGGAGGCGTGGGGAAGTCGCGGCTCGCGCGCACCGTGGCCGACGAGGCCGGACGCCGGGACTGGACCGTGCTCTACGGCCGGGCCTACCCCGTGGAGACGGGCGTGCCGTACGCGCTCCTCTCGGACGCCTTCATCCCGCTCCTGCGGGAGATGGACGACGCGACGCTCACCGTGCTGACCCGGGGCAAGCAGTCGGAGCTCCGGCGCCTCTTCCCGGCGCTGGGACTGGCCGAGGAGCCGCCCATCCGTGGCGAGAACCCCTCGGAGCTCCAGACCCGCCTCTACTGGAATTTCGCCGACCTGGTGCAGCGTCTCGCTTCCCGGGAGCCCCTCCTGGTCGTGCTGGAGGACCTCCACTGGGCCGACGCGTCGTCGCTGTCCCTGCTCCACTTCCTGGCGCGTCACCTGTCCGAGGAGCCGGTCCGGGTCCTGTGCACGTACAACACCGAGCACCGGGACGCCCAGGACCGGCTCGTGCCCCTCGAGCGTTCGCTGCTCTCGCTGCGTCGGGTGCGCCTGCTTCCCCTCGCCCCCCTCACCCTCGAGAGCACCCACGAGCTCCTGGAGAAGGTCTTCCGGACCTCCGGCGCCCCCGTGCGCGAGTTCGCCGAGATCCTCTTCGGCTGGACCCGTGGCAACGCCTATTTCCTCGAGCAGACCCTGGACGCCCTGGTGTCCTCCGGGCGCCTCTACGAGCGGGACGGGACGTGGCTCGGTTGGGAGTCCCCGGAGCTGGAGCTGCCTTCGTCCGTGCGCGACGCGATCCTCCTCCGCTTCCGGGGGATGGCGCCGGAGGTCCTGGCCGTGGCCGAAGCCCTGGCGGTGGTGGGGAGCCCGACGACCCTTCCGGTGCTGGAGGACGTCTCGGGGCTGTCCGCGCCCCGAGTGGGCATGGCGATCGACGAGCTCGTGCGGCCGGGGCTGGTGGAGGAGCGCCGGGAGGAAGGGGCCATCGTCCTCCAGTTCCGTCACCCGCTCACGCGCGAGACGCTCTACCAGCGTCTGACTCTGACCCGCAGGAGGATGCTGCACGGCGAGGTCGCCGAGGCCCTCGAGCGCCACCACGGCCGTACGGCCATCGAGCGCGCCGACGAGCTGGCGTACCACTTCGTGCAGGCGGCGGCGGCCGGAGACGAGCCCCGGGCGGTCCGCTACCTGGCCGAGGCCGGACGGGCGGCCCTCCGCCGCCACGCGGACCGCGAGGCGGCCGACTACCTGGCCCGGGCCATCTCGCTCCTGGGCGGCGAGGGCGAGGAGGAAGCCCCGTCCGAGCCCGGCCCGCCGGTGGCCCCGACGGGGGAGAAGGACCTCATCACCCTCCAGCGCGAGCTGGCCCGGGCCCGGGCGCGGCTGGGCCAGTACGAGGAGGCCGAGAAGATCTGGACCCGGATTCTGGCCCGCGTCCGGGAGGACGGGAGCCGGAAGGACGTGGCCCAGGCCCACAGACACCTCGGGCTGATCGCCTTCTGGACGGGACGGCACGAGCTTGCTCTGACGCGCTACGGGGAGGCCCTGGAGGCCCTCGGGGAGGAGGCCCCGGCCTTGCGGGCACGTCTCCACGTGACGGCGGGTCTGGCTCTGCAGGAGCTGGGGCGCCCGGGAGACGGACGGGTGGAGGTGGAGGAGGCGCTGGCGATCGCCGAGGCGATCGACGATGTCGGGCTCCTCGGACGGGTCCACCGGGCCCTGGCGCTCCTCGCCACGTTCACCGGCGAGGCGGAGCAGGCCCGCAGCCACGGCTGGAAGGCCGTGGAGCTGGCCGACCGGGCCGGGGACGACCACGTGGCGTTCTGGGGCCGGTGGGCTCTCGCCTCCCTCGAGGGACTCTCGGGAGGTCCGGGCGCCATCGAGGAGCCCATGGCCCAGGCGCGCCGGATCGCCGAGGATCTCCGGTCGCCGGTCCTGGGGCTCTGGGTCACCGAGCAGGAGCTGGAGCACGCCTACTTCAGCGGGGACTGGGAGCGGGCCCTCGCGCTGGGCGAGCGCGGCATCACCCGGGCCCGGAACCTCAACCAGCGGACGCTCCAGGTCCGCATCATGGTCTGGACGGCCACCTGCTATCTGGGACGGGGAGATGTCGAGCGGGGGAGGGAGCTGGTCGAGCAGGCGTGCCGACTGGCCGGGCTCGACCGGGATGCCCCGCGCCGTCCCCGGGACGTCCACGCCCTCGTCCCGGCCCACATCGGCCGCACCGCGCTCGCCATCGCCGAGGGCGACTTCGAGGAGGCGATCCGCGTCGGCGAGGAGGGCCTGGAGCTGGCCGATCGGGCCGGGTACGTCATCTGGGTCCTCCACCGGCTCCTCCCCCTCGTGGGAGAAGCGTACATCCGGGCGGGCCGTCTGGAGGGGGCCGTCCGGGCGGGAGATCGCCTGCGGCAGGAAGGGGCCCGCATGGGCCACCGCCTGGCGCTGGCCTACGCGGAGGCCGCGGACGCCGTGGTGGCGTGGCATTCCGGACGGATCGACGAGGCCATCCGGCTGCTGCGTGACGCGGCCGAGACCCTCGAGGAGATCGGGATCGTCCCCGAGGCGGCGCGGCTGCGGCGTCAGCTCGCCGGGAGGCTGGCCGACATCGGGGATCGGGAAGGCGCCCTGGCCGAGCTCCGGACGGTGCACGAGGTCTTCGGAGAACTCGGCGCGCGGCCCGAGCTCGACAAGGCGCGAGAGCAGTTCCGGGAGGTCGGTTCCCGGCCACCGTCCAGGGCGGTGGCCGAGGGCACTGCCGAGCTCACGCCCCGGGAGGCGGAGGTGGCCGCCCTGGTGGCCGGTCGGCGTTCGAACAAGGCGGTGGCCAAGGAGCTGGGCATCGCCACCCGGACCGTCACGACGCACCTGAGCAACATCTACCGGAAGCTGGAGATCGGATCCCGCAGCGAGCTCGCCGACATGGTGCGCGAGGGCCGGTTGCCGGTGCGGCCGGAGAGTCCGCTCCCGCCCTGATCGTCGGAGGTCCCCCCGGCGGGCCGGGCGACCGGATCACATCCGGTCGCCGTGCCCGTCGTCGTCGCGCTCGCCGCTCGGGCGCACCGCCGTCCCCTCGCCCCTCGGGGGAGCGGTTCGGGACCCTCCGTCGACGTACGCCGACGCCGCGCCGTGCACGTACACGAGCTCTCCGCCCGCGGAGCCGACCTGGTACCCGGACCAGAGGACCACCACGGTCCCGACCGTCCCGACGATCCGCGCGGCGGTGCCGAGAGTGCCTCCCGCGAGACCGGCGGCCAGGACGAGGGTGGCGACGCCCCCGAACAGGAGGAAGCGCTCCGCCGCCTCCTCGTGGGCGTGGAGGACCTGCTCGGTGACGACGCCCTCGACCCTCTCCTCCTGCGCTTCCCCGGTCTCCATGGCGGCCCATCCCGCGAGGGTGAGCGCCGCCGCGATGACGACGGGGAACGCCCAGGCGTGCGCGCGTTTCACGCCCGCACGAATTGCCCACAGAGCACCGAGGGCGGAGATTGGGAGGAGCACCGAGAGAACGATGGGGAAGTGGACGACGGCCGGGTGAAGCGGGTCGGGAAGCATGGGACTCTCCTCGGTTCGGGTACGTGGGAAGAAGCTCGTCCCACGCAGCCTCCTGCGGTATCCGACAGGCGTTCGGTCACACCCCCGAAAAGCCCCTGAAGCCGGGGCTCATACGGATGTAGGATGCCTCGATGGACCATTCTGACAGGGATCGGCTGGGTCTCGTCCTCGGCGTCGCGGTCGTCTCGATCGTGGTCGGAGGCAGCGTCGATCTATACCTCGACCGGCCCGAGAGCTGGCTGAGCTTCCACGTCGCCTTCGAGACGCTCCTGATCGCTGGCGCGCTGGTCATGGCCACCACCCTGTGGCTGGGTTGGTGGCGCAGCGCGAGGTCGGTCGGCCAGCTACGCCGCTCCCTGGAGGCCAGGAAGGACGAGCGCGACGCCTGGCGGTCGAGCGCCGAGCAGGCCCTCGAGGGGCTGGGACGGGCCATCGGCGATCAGCTAGCCCGGTGGGACCTGACTCCCGCGGAGCGGGAGGTGGCGCTGATGCTGCTGAAGGGCTACAGCCACAAGGCCATCGCGAAGCACACGGACCGGAGCCCCCAGACCGTGCGCCAGCACGCGACGGCCGTGTACCGGAAGGCATCGGTCGGTGGCCGGGCGGAGCTCTCGGCCTTCTTTCTGGAGGACCTCATGCTCCCCGAACAGGACCGGACCGTCGTCCGGCTGGAGGAGAGGGAGAACGGCCCTCCGGGCCCTCAGTCGTCGCCCAGGTGATCCAGCGCCGCGTTCCTCAGCGTGGCCCAGACGAAGTCGTGGATGTCCAGCAGGTCCCGAGGCTCGTGCCCCGCGGCCTGGAGGCGCTGCTTCACCGCGAACGCCACCCGCCGGTAGTTCTTGTAGGGGCGGACCTGGGCCTTGCGGCTGTACTTGGCCATCGGGGCGATCGAGGCGGCCTGGCGGGAGAAGGCGGAGCGCCGCACGCAGACGTGCTCCTGGGGGAACATGAGCGCGGCCAGCGCCGTGGCCACCCGCCAGGACGGCCGCCCGCCGTACGCCTTCTCCATGGCCTCCAGGTAGTCCCGGAAGCGAGGCTCGAAGTCCCGGTCGCCGTGGAGCAGGTCGCGGATGGCTTCGGCCATCGCCTGTTCCTCTCCCTCGTCGAGCCTGCGCAGGACCTTCACGTGCTTGAGCGCCACCAGGTCCGTGCTCGCGAGGATCTCGTTGGCCGTCTCCACGAGCTCCGCGTGGTTGCCCTCCGCGAGCAGCTCGTCGCAGCGGTCCTTCGAGAGCTCCTGCTGGGTCTCCTGCACCACGGGCTCCCGGTGACGCTTGAGCGCCCGGCCGGGCGTGTCGCCCCGGTGGTCCGCGATCCAGTTCTCGTCCTCGAAGCCCTTCGGGTACATCTCCTCGAACAGTGCCACCTGCGCGTCGAACGAGGCCACGGGCTCCAGCGCCTTCGGCGGATCCTTCCCCTTGTTCGCCTCGATGGCCGTCTCGAGGCCGGACACGACGGCCTCCGTGGAGCGCTCCCTGTGCTCCGCCGGCTTCATCAGGGAGTAGTAGCCTTCCTTGAACTTCCTGAGCCGGCCGTCCTCGAACTGGTAGGCGCGGCGGTCACCCTTCTCCCACGCCAGGATGGCGACTCCCCACTCGGGGCGCTTGACGTGCCGGTAGAGGCCGTCCTCGTGATCCAGGTTCTTCTCGGTGACGCTGTCTCTCTCGTCGGGAAGGTTCGTGCTGGTGGCCAACGATCGGGTCCTTTTGCTGCCAGCCGGGCCCCGGCTCCAACGCTCACGAGGCCTCGGCTGTAGGGAGGTCGTGCGCCCCGGCCGGGCATCGGCGCCGAGCCCGGGAGCCCGGTCGCGGGAGATGCTCCCCCGACGGCCAGGGGGGGCGCGCACACGAAACGGCTGATGGAGTAGACGATAAGTATAAGTAGCTTACCAACTTATGTCAATCCGACACTGTGCCGGGACCGGGGTGGCGGTCCGTCCGGGAGCCGAACCGGGGTCGGCTCCCGGCGCCATGCGTCCGGGTCGGGGGGTCGAACCACGCGCGGTCACCCCGTGGGACGGGCCTTCCGGCGATGCCCGGCTCCCTCTAGTGTTCATCTCTCCCATCAGTCGAACCACCCCCGTGAAGCGCCACCATGGCCAGCAGAGCCGTTCAGCCCGACGACGTCTCGGAGGTCCTCGAATCGCCGGATTCCGATCCGTCCGGAGAGGGCGGGAAGATCGCGTGGTGGGCCGTTCTCGGGGTGGCGTTCCTCTTCTGCTCGGCCGCGGTGGGGTGGGGGCCCGGGGGCGCCCCCCCCCGGGGGGGGGGGGGGGGGGCGGGTGAGGCCGCGGTGTTCGTGGCCCTCACCGCGCTGTTCCTCTACGGCGAGGGGTACCGGGCGCTGCAGCTCAAGTACGTCCCGTGGGTGGTCGGGAGGGCCAGGACGCTCCGGTCCGAGGGGCGCACGATCCTGAGGCTCCTGGGACCGTTCTACGCCATGTCCCTCGTCGGTGCGTCCCGGGCCCGACTGGCCCGGGCGTGGGGTGGGGTGACGGCCGTCGTGACCGCGGTGTTCGTCGTGCGGGCGTTCCCCGAGCCATGGCGCGGCATCACCGACCTCGCGGTGGCCGCCGCCCTGGCCTGGGGGCTGGTGGCGCTGCTCGTGGAGGCGCGTTCGACCCTCTGACGGGCCCGGGCCCGCAAGCCAGGACGGGAGAAACGCGTCAGGCGGCCGTGGCGGCGCCCTGCAGCACCGCGGTCCTGGTCGCGGCGAGCAGTGGAGCGGCGGCCCCTCCGAAGACGCCCTCGGATCCGTCCTCGCCCCCGGCGCGATCGGCCATCGAAGCGAGCCGATCGTGGTGGGCCAGCAGCTGGGCCGGGTCCAGGACGTGGGCGAGGATGCCGCTGGCGTTGGCGAGGCTGGTGAGCATCGCCGTGGACGGGTCCACGGGATCGTCGCCGAACACGGCGTTCCGTACGCGTCCCACGACTTCTTCCTCCACCGAGGGCTCGACGTCCGCGTAGACCGTGCGGCGGAAGATCAGACGGACGCGCCCCTCGTGCTCGTCGAGGGCTCCCTTCCGGCAGAGTTGGCGAGCCACCTTCAGGCAGAGCTCCCGGTCGTCGGCCAGACGTCCCACCCACCGCTGGAGGGTCGTGCGACGGGTGGCTTCCACGAGGTGACCGAGCACGGCGTCCAGGACGGGATCGCCGGTCTCGGAGGGGTCCACCACCGTGACGAGGGGGTGGACGGATCCCGGCTCGAGGTCTACGCATCCCTGGCGGATGAGCTCCGCCAGGGCCGCTCCGGCGATCGCGTACACGAAGTCGGTCTCCTCGAGCAGGGAGCCGTCCCGCTCGTCGAGGACCAGGACCATGACTTGTTCGGGCAGCGTCAGCTTGGTCTGGGGCATGGTGTCGGGGGTTCGAGGCGACTCGAAGGCGGCCTGATCGAGTACGGGATCCGGCGTTTCTTGGTCCACCTCGCGCCGACGGGCGCCGGGGCGCGCCCCTGTTAGGGGCGCGAGGGGGTCAGGAATTCCCGCGATCGTCGCCGCCCAGACCCTCGAGGAGCCGCCGGGCCCGCTCCCGGAGGTCCCCTTCCAGGCCCCGGGGCGCCGACAGCTCGAGCACGCGCCGGAGGTGCGGCCGGGCCTCCTCGGGCCGGCCACGCTCCGCCAGCAGCGTCCCCAGCTCGAGGTGGAAGGACGGCTCCCGGGGCGCCAGCTCGGCGGCTCGCCGGAGGTGGTGCTCCGCGACGTCCCACGAGGCGGTGTCCAGCAGCGGACCCAGCCCCATCCGTCCGGCGAAGAACCGGGCGATCCAGCTCAACCGCAGCAGCCCCAGGTGCACCCGGCCGAGGACGTGGTGGGCTCCGGCGTGGGCCGGGTCCAGCTCGACCGCGGTCGTGGCCCGCTCGTACGCGAGCCTTCCCAGGCGGATCCGCTCCGCCTTCCCCGACGCCTCCGCCAGAAGCCCCGCCGTCACCGCCCGCCAGTGGTGCGCGTCCGCGGCGTCGGGACGGAACGCGAGGAGCACGGCGGCAAGGGAGTCCGCGCGAGCCGCCGCCGGCCGGCGTCCCGCCGGGGGCAGGGCCATGGCATGGCGGACGAGGGAGTCGACCGCCGCCGTCAGGCGCCGCTCCCGATCGGCGGGGGCGAGCGTCAGCGGTCGCGGCGCGGGCACCAGCAGCCCGGGGAGTCCCTCGCCGGCCAGCGGCGGCAGGCCCTCCGGGCCGGGATCCATCTCCTGGGCCTCGAGGCCCGCCGGCCCGGGGCCGCCCCCCGTTCCTACCAGCAGCGCCAGGGCCCCTGCCCGGAGGGCGCGCGACGCGCTCACTGGGTCAGCACGTCCTCGGTGACGGCCCAGGCGCCGTCGAGCCACGCGACGATCTCCCGGGCCGCCGGGTGGTCGAGCCCCTCGTACCGTTCCCGGAGCTCGTGCTCCTTCTCGCCCAGACGCTCCCGGCCGACGTCCTGGAGCGTCAGGATGTCGTGCCGCAGGAGCTCGGCGAGCTCTTCTCCGAGGGCCGCTCGCGCGGCGCGCCGGAACGCCGACCCGTACTCGTAGGCGTCGCCTTCCCGGTAGCTCTCCGCCAGCGTGAGCGCGGGGACGCGCGCTAGGGTCGCCTGGAGGGCCGGGTTCACGGCGTGGCCGGCGATCCGCTCCGCCAGGGCGGCGGGACGGCCGGTGAAGGCCCGGAGGTGGAGATAGCGCGAAAGGCGGGGGCCGTCGTTCACCGGATAGTTGTCCCAGAGGAACGGAGCACGACCCATCGTCTCGGCCACGCGCTCCACGTGGCCGGGCGAGATCTCCCGGGAGACGACCTCCTCCCCGGTCCAGAGGATCTCGATCGCCGGGTCCAGCGCCTCGCCCAGGGAGCGGAGGTACCCCGGTGGGCGTCGGCCGAAGACCCGGTCGAGGACGGGGTCGTCGGAATAGTAGGTGGGGCACACGAGGAGCCGCTCCGCCCCGGTCCGCCGGGCGACCCGCTCGACGACCTCGACCTGGCGCCGGGCGAGGTCGGGCAGATCGCCCCGCATGTCGTCGAAGAGGATCGCGAGGTCGCGAACCCCCAGGTCGTCGAGGAAGGCCAGCTTTCGGTCGAGGACGGCTTCCGCGTCCGCGTCGAACTCGCGGTACACCTCGAACGGGCTGAGGCCGACCCCGAAGCGGACGCCCATCCCACCGCACGCCTCCGACAGCGCCGCCAGCTCCCGGGCGATCCCTTCCGGGTGGTCCTCACGCCACCGCTTGCGTAGCCACGGGTCACCCTTCGGCGCGTACAGGTAGAAGCGGTAGCCGTGCGGCTCCAGGAACGACAGCGTATCGCGCCGCTCCTTCCAGCTCCACGGCCGGCCGTAGAAGCCCTCGACGATACCGAGCTCGGGTATCACGGGAGACGCTCCGGTCAGCGCCGCACGACCCCGCACGCCACCCGGGCCCCGGCGGCCCCCGACGGCTGGCTGCGATAGTCGTCCGCTCCCGCGTGGATGACGATCGCGGAGCCGTCGGCGTCCATCAGCGACTCGGTCGGACCGTCACGCAGGGTCACGGCCTCCGCGAGGCGCTCCGCGTGGAGCGATCCGTCGTCGGCCACGCGGACGTTCAGGAGGTCCCCGGCGTGCCTGCCCTGGGGGCTCCAGATGCCGTGCGCGTGGCCCCGGGGGGCGAAGTGGCCGC
Organism: Gemmatimonadota bacterium; assembly: GCA_050050315.1. Taxonomy (GTDB): domain Bacteria; phylum Gemmatimonadota; class Gemmatimonadetes; order Longimicrobiales; family Gaopeijiaceae; genus JASFUL01. The sequence continues at coordinate 4,421 of JASFUL010000045.1, read as the reverse complement.
CGGCCGACGAGAAGTCGCCTTCGCATCGGCCGGTCTCGTGGATGTGGAAACCGTGGACCCCGGGCTCGAGCCCCTCCAGGTCCACGGTCAGGAGCACGCCGTTGGACGGCGTCTCTTCCAGTCGGACCTCTCCGAGCGACCTCCCGTCGACGTCGTGGAGCTCCGCCCGCGCGGTGAGCGGCGTGCCGGCGGGCTGCTGGGCCTCGGCCGCTCCCGTCGTGAGGAGCCCGAGCGTGATCGCCGTGATCATCGAAGCTCGCATCGACTGCCTCTCTCCCCTGAGTGAAACGGTCGCGTGCGGCCTCCCCGGGCCGCTCGCGTCGTGGCGCACCGGCGTGGCGTCCGCCGACCGTGCGGGCGCCTCTACACCGGAGACCGCCCGCGTGTCCCCGACGGGACGGGCGGGAGGGCGGGGAGGCCCCCGCCGACGACCGCGGCGGCGGGGCCCGGGTCCGGACTGCTTCCCGGTCCGGCTCAGCGACCGGCCGCGGACCGGGGTGGCGGGAGGCGGTGGCACGTGGCGCAGTCGCGCGCGGGTTCGTGGTACTCGTAGTCCCGGTGGCAGGCCAGACAGAGCTGCCGGGTCCGGGGCGCGGCCTTCACCGTGGCGGCCGCGTCGGCGTGGCATCCCGATCCGCCGCATCCCAGGTGGGCTTCGATGTCGTGGGCGTCCGCTGCCGGTCGGTCGTGGCAGCTCGCGCAGCGGGCCTCCGGTCCATGGTGGTCGGCATGGCAGGCCCCGCAGTCCACCCCCGCCGCCGTCAGCCCCGAGCCCTCGGTGTGGCAGGTCTCGCAGGCCGTCTCCTCGTGACGGTCATGGTCGAACGGGAGGACCCGCGTGGGTCGGTCCAGCGAGCCCAGCGTGATGTCCAGGACCCTCTGTACGTCTCGCGTGACGGCGCGGGCGTCCTCCTCGGCGTGGCACGCCAGGCACCTCGAGGAGACCGGTGGCTGGTGGTGGCACGCCCTGCACCCCTCCAGCGTCGTCGGCCGGGACGACCCGTGCTCGCCACCGACCCCGTGGCAGGCCGTGCAGTCGACTCCGGAGTGCGTGGCGTGCCGGAAGGTCACGGCGCCCCCCGGGGCGGCCACCGGGAACGCGGTGCGGGCCGACGAGCCGGCGAAGGCCGGTCGAGCGCCTCCGGAGGCGTGGCACGCTTCACAGTTTCCCGCCCCCCCGGGGATCCGGGCGTCGTGGGACCTGTGACAGCCGGCGCACTCGTGCAGCACGGTGGCGCCGAGGGTCTCGTGGAAGGCCGAGAAGGTGGCGGGCCGGTCGTGGCACCCGGCCTCGGTGCAGACCCCCCGGGCGGCCTCCGGGTCGTCGTGCTCCCAGAGGTCGTGGCACGTGGAGCAGCGTGCGTCGTGGGGCTCGTCGGCGGGAACGGGCTCCTCCAGGCAATCCACCTCCCGCGCGGTCAGGCACCGCAGGTCGGCGCCGCCCGCCCGCTGCTGGGCCCCGAGGGGGGACGCGCCGACCGCTGCGAACAGGAGCGCGATGGCGGCGGCCGCGGCCATCTGCGAGTACCGCTGCGACGCGCCCGCGTCGTCCGCTTCGGGGTCGAGGTCCGCTGCGGCGCGCCCGCGCAGGATGGGGAAGCGCTTCACGAGGTACCCGTAGGCGAGGACCTCGGTGGCCACGATCCCGATCGTGACCGCGAACTCGGGGAGGGCCGGGAAGTACGACCAGCGGTTGCCCGGATCGAAGGCGATCAGGTACGTCGAGAACCGGTACAGGGCCCCTCCCAGGATCACCGTCACGGCCATCGCCGAGAGGTACCCGGGCCCGGCCCCGCGTCGCCGCGCCCACAGGGCGAGCGCCGGGATCACGAAGAGCGCCATCTCGGCCAGGAAGAGCGCGCTGTATCCGTCCCACCGCGTGACCAGCCCGAGCTCGCCCTGGAGCACCACCTCGGTGCCCCGGATGGCGGCGTAGGCCAGGAGGATGCCCGCCACGGGGACCGCCAGGCCCCGGAGCATGGCCGTCTCGGCCGGCCGGTGGAACACCCTCGCGGAGATGCAGCACTCGAGCGTGACCGCCGCGTAGCCCATCGCGACGCAGGACACGAGGAAGAGCAACGGAAGCAGCGGCGAGTGCCACAGGGGGTGCAGCTTCTGTCCGGCGATCAGCATGAGGCTGCCCAGGGACGACTGGTGCATCGTGGGCAGGAGCAGTCCGAGCGCCAGGACGTAGGGCAGGGCCCTCTCCAGCCGCGGGGAGGCCGCGGCCGCAAAGCGCCTGAGGCCCCGGAGAGGGCTGTCCTTCCACCTCTCCAGGAAGGCGGGCGAGACCTCGATCCAAAGGACCGCCGTGTAGAGCATGATGCAGAGAGCCACCTCGAGCAGGATCGAATGGACGTTCCACTCCGGGAAGAGGAGGGGGATCTTGTAGGCGTTCCACGGCCTGCCGATGTCGATCAGGACGCTCAGGCCGCCCAGGGTGTAGCCCAGGGCGCTCGTCACGACCGCGGCCCGCACCAGGGGATGATATCTGCCCCTGTTGGCGAGGTAGACGAGGATGGCCACGGCGTAGCCCCCGCAGGCGAGGGCCGTGCCGGTCACCACGTCGAAGGCGATCCAGAGACCCATCGGGTAGCCGTCGTTGAGGTTCGTCGTGGCCCCCAGCCCCGCGACGAAGCGCCAGGCCACCGTGAGGGCGCCGACGAGGGCGAAGGTGGCCAGGACCAGGAAGGACCAGGTGACGATGCGTCCGCCCACCGGCTCGGGGGTCTCCACGGCGTCGCGCCCCGACCCGATCTCGGGGAGGTGTCGGGCGTTCCTGCGCACGATGGCGCCGAGCCCGGCGAGGAGCGCGAGGGGTGCCGCGAATCCACGGTAGAGCGTGTGCTGGATGCTCTCGGTGAGGGACGGCACGGGCTCCTCGCCCAGCTCAGGAAGGCCCATGTCCGCGAACGAGACCCCGGCCTTCGTCAGGTAGAGGACCGAGGTCCCGCCACCCTCCCGCTCGCCGTACACCCGGGGGCCGTACCGGTCGGGGTGGCTCCGAACCCGGCGGTGCGCTTCGGCCAGCATCTCGTCGCGGGGGCCGTACAGGAGCGCCCCCCGCCGGCAGCGCTCCACGCACGCCGGCGCCAGGCCGCGCGCCCGACGCTCCGGGCAGAGCTCGCACTTCCGGAGGCGCGGGGTGGGCGTGTCCCACTCGAAGCGGGGCACGTTGAACGGGCAGGCGATCTGGCAATAGCGGCAGCCGACGCACAGGTCGGCGTTCCACGTCACCGACCCATCCTGGTTCAGACGCATGGCGCCGAGCATGCAGGCGCTGACGCAGGCCGGGTCGACACAGTGCATGCACTGGACCTTGACGAAGGTGTCCGCGTCGCCCGCCACCCGGCGCTCCAGGACCGTCAGCGCACCGGGGCCGAGCTCGGCATGCGGTTTTCCTGCGGCCCCGGGGTCCTCACAGCCCGCGGCCTCGGCGCAGGCGAGGACGCATTCCCGACAGCCGACGCAGAGCGTGGGGTCGTAGAGGATCCCCATGGCTCCCGGACCTGGCTTGCGGCGGGGGACTTCTCCTCTCAGTGGCCGAGGCCGGGCCGCGGCGATCCCCGTCGCGGCCAGCATCTTCAGCGCGTTCCGTCGATCTATCTTCATGGCGCACCCCTGCGACTACAGGATGGCTCCTGTTCGGGAATCACCGCGGGCCGGGGCCGCGGCGCGGTTGCCTGACGCCGTGGGGGACCGGGCCGGCCGGAGGGCTCAGCCTCCGCCCGGGGCGTCCTCCTGGTGGATCAGGAGCGGTGCGTGTTGTGTCTGGTCGAGTGAGGCCGCGTGAGGGCGAGGAGTCGCTCGACACCCAGCATCACGAAGGCGATCACCAGGAATAGCAGGTATCCCATGTTTCTCCTCCGTGCTGCGGCGGTCCCTCCGGGCCCTTTCCCGGTCCGGCAGGTCCTTCCCCGACACGATCCGGGGGGGGATCGCGCGGGGCGGCCCGGAGGGGGATCTTCCGCCTGGTGTGCGGGACTCGATGTCCGCAGGACCGGTTACGATTGTCAATCTTTGTGCTACTCAATGATTAACACCCTATCGTAAAACGCGCAAGGGGTCACGATTGAAAACGAGCATAAAATCACGAAACAGAGAACGGGCACAGAAGTCGTTGATATACATGGAGTTATGGGATGGCAGAGCCGCCGCGGAGGCGGACGCAAAGGCGGGCCGACCGGTCGTCCCGGTCGGCCCGCCCCTCTCCGCCCTGACTCCCGGCCGGACCCGGGAGCGAGCCATCCCCTAGGCGCTGCGACGGAGATCCAGGCGCTCCGTTCGATCGACCGCGTCCCGCAGATCGTCCAGGATCGCGTAGATTCCGAGCACCGCCCCGTCTTGATCGTCGGGCAGGACCTCCAGCTCGTAGAGGGCTTCGACGAGAGCGTGAGAGAGTTCGTCCCGCATGATGTCCG
>JASFUL010000044.1:0-19080 GCA_050050315.1 Gemmatimonadota bacterium | reverse complement strand
GATGATGAAGACGAAGCTGGAGCCGACGTTGTACCACCGGCCGGTGGATCCGAACACGTCGACGATCGCCTCGCCCAGCTCGACGGTCTCCGTCACGATCCCCACCCCGAGGAGCCGGGTCGTGGAGGGGTCGGAGGGGAGCCCTCCGGGAATCGGGACGTTCTCCCAGTCCAGCTGGTAGTCCTCTCCCGTGAAGGAGAAGCCGTCGGGCAGGTAGGAGACGAGGCCGGTGGGCACGACGCCCGTGGCGGCCTCGGCGGGCCACTGGAAGGTGTCCGCCTGGTAGTCCCGCGCCGCGTTCTCCACGGCTCGGACCTGCGCGACGAGGTCCACCGCCCTGGCCCTCAGGACCATGGCTCGGTAGTTCGGATAGGCGATCTGGGCCAGCACGCCCAGCAGCACCATCACGAGGAGGAGCTCGGGCAAGGAGAACCCTCCCCGGTCTCCCTTCCGCCCCCCGGGGCCGATCAAGAAACGTCCTCGGAGGGGGTGCCCGAACCGATCCCCAGAACCGCGCTCTCGGCATCTCCCAGGAACTCCTCGACGTCCTGGGTCGACTCGTAGAGCATGCTCACGTCACCGGACGTGTAGCGGATCCGGTAGTCCCGGGCGGTCAGGCGCACGTACTCCGTCCCCGGCTTGGCGCCGGAGAGCTCGTCGATGCCGTCGGGCAGCCTCCCCCGCTCCTCCCGGAAGGCGTCGATCTGCCGCGCCAGCGTGAAGAGGTAGAAGCGCAGACTGTCCTCGGTCCGTTCCACCGAGATCTCGGGGGCCGGGCCGGGCGCGATCCAGGTCGGCGAGAAGAAGAGGAGATAGAAGAAGAAGGTGGCGGAGACGAGGAGCGCGACCTGGACGAAGAACGACGTGTCGGAGCGACCACGCCGGGCCGTGGCCCTGGCTTCCTTCCGTCGCTTCTGGTCGTCGAGCACCTCGGCGAGCACCTTCGCGTGCTCGGACGGGCTGTCACCCTCGGGCGCGTCGGGACGTTGGGGGGGCGTCATGTCTGGCAATCTAAGCCGGGAACCGAACGCTCAACAACCTCGCCCGGGCCGACGGGGTTTCGGACCCTCCGAGGCGGGCTCAGGGACTCAGCCAGTAGTTCACCTTCAACACGAAGATGTCGTCCGGGGGCGCCCCGAAGAGGCTGTCGGCGTCCCGCCGGAAGTCGAAGTCCCCGATGCGCCCGCGGTCGGCGCGCGTCTGCTGCCAGGCCAGGAAGAGAGTCGAGCCCGGGCGCCACTCCCATCGCAGCACGGCGTTGCCGCGGAGGCTGCGATAGTTGAAGTCCAGGGAGGGGAGATCGTCGATCTCCATCGGCTCGAACTCGTACGATCGCGGCGCGGCCAGGCTCGCGGTCGCCCCGTAGTCTCCGCTGGAGATGAAGGGCTGCGCGTAGACTTCCAGGGAGAGGCGCGGCGTGAAGGTCACGTTCAGGCGGGTCTCCATGGAGAGCGTCGTCTGTTCGATCGGCGCGAAGAGATAGTGGTCGCCGAAGAGGCCCTCGTCCGGCGCCGACGCCGGGAGCGTTCCCACGTACTGGGCCCGGGTGAAGGAGCGCTCGAAGGAGGGCGAGAGGCTCAGGTTCCACCGGGACGAGGGCTTGAGCCCGAGCGTGATGTCGCCGCCCGCCGACCAGCCGTCGTACACGTTGCGACTCCCGTTGGCAAACACCGAGACCGTCACGTCCTTGCGGGGATCCGATCCGATGCCGCCGAAGGCCGTCCAGCCCTCCGGCCGCTCCGCCAGGGGCCCTCCGCGCGTCAGCCGGTCGTCCAGCGCCCGGGGCTGGTAGAAGAAGCCCACGTGGCCGCCCCACCAGTCGAGCGTCCGGAAACTGGCGCTCAGCCGCCACCAGCTGGCGATCCGCTCCCAGTCGTAGTTGTGCTCGTAGCGCACGCCCGCCGTCACCGTGTAGCTCCTCAGCAGGTCGCCGGGCGTGGTCTCGACCCAGCTCACGTCGAGGTCCAGGTCCCGCCGGTCCGTGCGGGTCTGGAAGCCGAGATCGTTCGCCTCGAAGCCCGGGGATGTGGCCGCCAGGGCGAGGGAGCCGCGCCAGTGACGTCCGGCCTGCCGGGTCAGCGACGCGCCCACCGAGTACCCCTCGAGCGACGTGGCCTCGCGATCCACTTCCAGGTGGTCGGCGTCCGGACGCTGGAAGAAGTGGTTCCCGGCTCGCTGGACCCGCTGGAGCGCCTCGGGCGTCCCGGCGATCCGGCTGCCCACCGCGCTCCCCTGGAGCACCCAGGCGCGCCCGCCGAACTCGTGCCGGAAGTCCACGCCGCCGGCGTACGCGCTGCTCCGGAGGGCGGTCGCCACGCTCTCAGGTCCCGTGTCCCGGTTGACCGCCGTGAGCATGGCCCCGAAGGCGCTGCGACCGCCCCGCAGGTCCCGTCGCACCCGTCCCACGAAGTAGTTCGTGAGGGGTTCCGCCACCCACTCCCGCTCGACCTCGTCGGCGTCCAGGTAGCGCGCGGTCTCTTCCGAGGTGACCGCTTCGATCACGCCCACGGACCATCCGCCGGCCGTCTTTCCCGACAGCTTGGCGGCTCCGAGGATGTTCGTCGCGTCGGGGACGTCGGCGGCGCGGCTGGGGGGAGCGAGCTGGGGCGTCCGGCCGATCCGCCTCGAGTAGAAGAGCTGTCCGCCCGAGGTGTTGCGGCCGAAGTCGAAGATCTCGGACCCCTCGATGAAGAAGGGGCGCTTCTCGTCGAAGCGCGTCTCGTACACGCCGAGGTTGATGACGGCCGGATCCACCTCCACCTGGCCGAAGTCCGGATTGATGGACGCGTTGAGGGTCAGGTCGGACGTGAGCCTGTAGAGCAGGTCGAGGCCCGCCGAACCGCTCTCCTCGGCGTCGGTGCGGAAGGGGTTGTCGCCGGGGTCGACGTACTCGCCGCGGGCCACCACGTACGGCAGCAGCTCGAGGCGTTTCCCGGGCCGGACGCCCCTGAGCCCCTCGAGGTGGCCGTAGCGGGCGATCCCGCCGGGCTCGTCCTTGGGCGTGAACGCGAACACCGCGTACTCCCGGTTGCGCCCGATCACTCGCTCGAGCTGGAGGCCCCAGGTGGGCCGCTCGATCGGATTGAACCGGAGCTGACTGAAGGGGATCCGGTACTCGGCCGTCCACCCCTCCTCGTCGATCGTCGTGGCCACCTCCCACACCGCGTCCCACGAGTTGTCGTCCTGCTCCTCCCCGTCCCCCCCCACCGACTTCACCGCGTCGCGCATCACGCCGGATGGATTCACGTCGAAGGAGAAGCCGGTCCTGTGGTCGTGGTAGCTGTCGATGACGACCCCGAACCAGTCCGCGTCGAGGAGGTCCATGTCCCGGCGACCGAGACGGGTCCTGACCGGGCCGTCGTCGTACAGTCGGGCGCCGACGTAGAGGGCGGACTCGTCGTAGAGGATCCGCACCTCGGTGGGCTGGCTGACCGGCTCGCCCTCCTCGGGGTCGACCTGGGTGAAGCCGGTGATCGGTCGGGCGGACGCCCAGACGGCCTCGTCCAGCCGTCCGTCCAGCTGGACCCGGCGGCCGTCCAGCGGAAGCGCGGCGGCCACGGGCGCGGCCCGGAGGTGGTCGTCCCGCTCCGGACGCTCGCCTCCCGGGGTGCTCTGGGCCACGAGCCCGAGCGGGAGCGCCAGCAGGATACCCGACCCGACGACGGCACACGCCCGTCCCCGGCGGATCGGTCCGCGGTTTCGGGCCCCCTTCGTTTCCCGTCCCATCGTCCTCCTTCTCCCTCGGCGAGCGTCGCGTCGCCCGCGGCACTCTGGCTCCATTACACGACGTCGAGGGACCGGACGGACCCCCTCGCCTCAGCCGCGCGTCAGCTTCCTGTAGTGGATCCGGTGCGGTCGTTCGGCCTCGTCACCCAGCCGCTTCCGACGGTCCTCCTCGTACTCGGTCCAGTCGCCCGGGTAGAAGACGACGCGGCTCTCGCCCTCGAACGCGAGGATGTGGGTGCAGATGCGGTCGAGGAACCACCGGTCGTGGCTGATGACCAGGACGCAGCCCGCGAAACGGAGCACGGCGTCCTCCAGCGCCCTCAGCGTGTCGACGTCGAGGTCGTTGGTGGGCTCGTCCAGCAGGAGCACGTTGCCCCCCTCCTTGAGGAGCTTGGCCAGGTGCAGTCGGTTGCGCTCACCCCCCGACAGCACGCCGACCTTCTTCTGCTGATCGGCCCCGCGGAAGTTGAACCAGGAGAGGTACGCCCGGGGGTTCACCTCCGCCCGGCCGAAGCGCAGCACGTCGGCGCCGCCCGTCACCTCCTCGAACACCGTCTTCTCGCCGTCGAGAGCGTCCCTGTGCTGGTCCACGTACGCGAGCTCGACCGTTCCGCCCACCTCGACCGTGCCCGCGTCCGGCTCCTCCCGTCCAGTGATCATGCGGAACAGGGTCGTCTTGCCCGCGCCGTTGGGGCCGACGATCCCCACGATGGCCCCGGGCGGCACGTCGAAGTCGAGATCCTCGACGAGCAGGCGGTCCCCGTACCCCTTCGACACCCCCTCGGCCCGGATCACGACGTCCCCCAGACGGGGTCCCTTCGGGATCAGGATCTCGGCCGTCCGGATCTGCTCCCGCTCGTCCGCCGCCAGCAGAGCCTCGTACTCGTTGAGGCGTGCCTTCCCCTTGGAGTGCCGGGCCCGCGGAGCCTGGCGCACCCACTCGAGCTCCCTCTCCAGCGTCCGTTGGCGCGCGCTCGCCTGCTTCTCCTCGACCCGCAACCGCTCGCGCTTCTGCTCGAGCCACGAGGAGTAGTTGCCCTTCCATGGGATGCCCTGGCCCCGGTCCAGCTCCAGGATCCACTCCGCCACGTTGTCGAGGAAGTACCGGTCGTGGGTGATGGCCACGATCGTCCCGGAGAACGCGGCCAGGTGATGCTCGAGCCACGCCACCGACTCGGCGTCGAGGTGATTCGTGGGCTCGTCGAGGAGCAGCATGTCTGGCTGCTCGAGGAGCACGCGGCAGAGGGCCACGCGTCTGCGCTCGCCGCCGGAGAGGGTCGCCACGTCGGCGTCGCCCGGGGGCAGGCGGAGCGCGTCCATGGCGATCTCCACGGTCCGGTCGAGGTCCCACGCGTTCGACGCGTCGATCCGGTCCTGGAGCTCCGCCTGCTCCTCGATGAGCGCGTTCATCTGCTCGTCGGTCTCGACCTCGGCGAACTTCGCGGACACCTCCTCGAACCGGGTCAGCAGGTCCCGGGTGTGCCGGACCGCCTCTTCCACGTTGCCCCGCACGTCGAGGTCCGGGTCGAGCCGCGGCTCCTGGGGCAGGTATGCGACACGCGTGCCCTTCATGGCCCACGCCTCGCCGAGGAAGTCCGTGTCCACGCCGGCCATGATCCGCAGGAGGACGCTCTTGCCCGATCCGTTGGGTCCCACCACACCGATCTTGGCGCCGGGAAAGAAGGAGAGGTTGATGCCCCTCAGCACCTCCCGCTTCGGCGGGACGATCTTGCGCAGGTCGCGCATGTGGTAGATGAACTTCTGCTCGCTCATGGCTCCGCGGTTCTCTCCGGGGACCGGGGACGGAGGACGCGTCGGCCACGGCGACCCGACCGACAGCCATTCAAGGTAACGGCGCCACGTCCCGTTCTGAACGGCCGACCGACGGGCCGGCAGTGGCCCGGGTGGCACGCGTCGTGTAAGAGTGGGTGGGACCGGAGGACGGGCGTCCCCGCGGGACGCCGGTCCGGGACCCACACTCGACCGGGAGGTGCCGTTGGAGTCGACGCGCGGAGCGTTCACGCCCTGGTTGGCCCTCTGCGGCGCGCTGACCCTCGCCGCGTGCGGGGCCGGTGGCCCCGTGGACGATGCCGACACCGGGGGAGGCGCGCCCCTGGAGGTCACGGTACGGAGTGACCGGGCGTCGTACGAGGCGGGCGCCCGGCCGACGCTCACGCTCACCCTGCGCAACCGGGGCGACGAAGCCGTCACGCTGCACTTCACGTCGAGCCAGCGCTACGACTTCCGGGTCGAGGACGCGTCGGGTCGCGTCGTCTGGACGTGGTCGGCGGCGCGCAGCTTCATGCAGGTGCTCGGTTCAGCGACCCTGGAGGCGGGCGACGAGGTGTCGTGGACCGAGCGGACGGAGTCGGCCCTCGCCCCCGGCGAATACACCGCCGTGGGGATGGTCACCGACCGGGAGGGCCCCCTCGTCGCCCGGGCGGCCTTCACGGTGCGCTGACCGGCCCCCGCCATGAGGCCCGAGATCGTCCACCAGCCCGCGCAGCACCGCTTCGTCACCGAGGTGGACGGTCGCAGCGCCTTCCTCCGCTACCGCCCCCTGGACGAGCACACCCTCGATCTCACGACCACCTGGGTCGACCCCGCGCTCCGCGGACGCGGCGTGGGCGAGGCGCTCGTCGAAGCCGCCCTGGACTACGCGCGGGAACGAGGCTGCGGGGTGATCCCGACCTGCTGGTTCGTCCGGACGGTGGTCGAGCGCAACCCCGAATACGGCGATCTCCTACGGGACGGGTGACCCCGCCGCCCAGCGCGAACTTCTACACCTGTACGGTGTTCCACCTCGCGGCTTGGGCGCAATCGGCTCGGAGCGGCGCCCCGGGGTTCCTCGAGCGGAGCGACCGAAGGGATCGATGGAGAGCATCCGGACGAACCGCGACGGCATCACCCTCCTCGTCGTGGACGACGACGTGGCGGTCCTCCGGATCGCCTGCAAGGTACTCGAGCGCGCCGGGTACGCGGTGCTTCCGGCCTCGGGGGGTCGGGACGCCCTGGAGCGAGCCCGGACGGCTGGCGACTCCATCGACCTGGTGGTCACCGACGTCGTGATGCCGGGCGCGAGCGGGCCCGAGCTCGTGGAGGCGATCCGTCGGAGGAACCCGGCGCTTCCGGTCCTCTACATGTCGGCCTTCACGGAGGACGACGCCATCGTCGAGGGGGTCCGCGACGATGACGTCCACTTCCTCCCGAAGCCGTTCACCCCCCGGGAGCTCGTCGACGCCGTGGCGTCCACGCTGGAGAGAGGCTGACGGCCCGACCTGGGCGCGGGGCTACCCTCCGCCCCCTCCTCCACCCTCCCGGGCCAGGGACCGGTAGTACTCCTCCACGAGCTCGCGGAACGCCGCCGGAACGTCGTCGGAGCCCCTCAGGAAGGCGCGCCCCGCGTCCGCTCCCTCGACCTCACGGCGCAGGGTGAACTCCACCCTCTTCAGGCTCTGCTGGAGCTCTTCCTGCAGCAGCGCGATCTGGGGGAGGTCCCGGTACGTCCGGGTGTTGGAGAGGCGCTCCAGGGCGTCGACGGCGTCGTCGAGCTCCTCCACGCTGCGACCCTCTCGTGCAAGCTCCTGACGCAGCTGCCTCGCGGCCTCGAGCTGCTCCTCGAAGGACCGGCGGAACTGCCGGATCTCCTCGGGTGAGAAGGGCCGGGGATTCCCTCGCGTGGCGCCCCCACCCGGGGGGCGATCGTCGTCCGACGTCCGGCCCGCCACCCCGCCCCTGGGCTGTCCTCCGGCGCGGTCTCCACCCCTCTGTCCACCCTCGGCGCCGGCCGTCGGCTCCCCGGCACGACCGCCTTCCTGCTCCCCGGCGCGCTCGCCGGCGGCGGACGCCTCGTCTCCCTCCCGTCCCGTCGGATCGTCCGAACGGTCGGCCCGCGGCTCGCCGGTCCCGGCCGTCTCGTCTCCTTCGGCACCCGGCCGCCGCTCGAGGCGCCGCCCGAGGGACTCGGCCCCCCGCACGAGCTCCCTCGCCCGCTCGAGGGTCTCCTCGGCGGACCGGTCCTCGGAGAGCTCCCGCGCGGCGCGAGCGGCCTGCTCGAGCTGCTCGCGGACCGCGTCGATGTCGCTCGCGATCTCCTCCTCGAAGCCCCGGGCGAACTCCCGGTCCCTCTCCCGCATGACCCCCTTGGACCACGCGATCTTGGCTTCGAGCTTGCTCTCCCGGATCCGGTCGGCCGCCTCCCTCAGCTCGTCCGCGGTGGTGGGATCGTCCCGCCGGGCGTCGGCGGCCATGCGGTCGAGCTGCTGCTCGAGATCCCCGGTCTCGCGCTGCATGCCGTCCTTCCTCTCCTCCAGCCGGCGTAGCTGCTCGGCGCGCTCGGAGGGATCGTCGGACAGTCGCTCGAGCCCCTCCTGCACCTCCTCCTGGCTCTCGGCGAGTCGCTCGATCCGGTCGAGGGCCGCCTCGGCGTCCTCCTCGAGCCGGTCCTCCCGGCTCCTCCTGAGCCGCCGTTCCGCCTCGGCCAGCCGGTCCAGGGCGGACTCGGCCTCCGCCGCTCCGGACGTGCCCCCGCTCTGGGCGGCGGAACGCCGCATGGACTCGGCCGCGTCCTGCAGGCGGCGCGCCGTCTCCTGAAGGCGGGCGTCGCCCGTCTCCCGGGCCAGCCGCTCGAGCTGACGCGCGGCCTCCTCGGTCTCGTCGGCCAGCGCCCGTTGGCTGTCGCTCCCCCCGCCCCCACCGGCCTGGTTGCGCTGCGCCGCACGCTGGCGCTGACGCTCGAGCTCCTGCTCCTGTCGCCGGGACAGCTCCTCCAGCTTCTCCATGAGCTCGTCCGCCTCGGCGTTCTGCTGCTGTCGTTCGCCTCGCTGGACGGTCTCGTACTGGTTGCGGAGCTTGTCGAGCTCGAGCTCGAAGAGGTCGGCCAGGTCCTCGGCGTTGGCGCCGCCACCCCCTCCGCCTCCTCCCTGCTGCTGCGTCCCGACGTAGCGCTCGTAGGTCTCCTCCGCCTTCTGAAGCACCCTCAGCGCCCGCTGCTGGGGAGGCAGCGCCTCTCCCGGCTCGCCCGCCCGCAGCCGCTCCTCGCTCTCCTGCATGTCCTCGAGGGCCTCCGGCAGCATCTCCGCGATCTCCCGGAACTGGTCCTCGGCCTCGGCGATCCCGCGGTTGCGCATGCGCTGCAGCAGCGTCCCCACCTGCTCCCGCACACGTCCCTGGGCGAGGGCGACCGACGTGAGGTTCTCGCTCAGCTCCTCCGGGGTGTACTCCTCCCCGTCCCGGATGAGGTTGAACGTCGCCACCGTGACCTGCTGCTGGAGCTCCGAGAGCGCCGTCTCCGCGCCCGCCTGGCCGCCCCCCTGGGGCATCCCCCCGCCCTGCTGCTCGCGCTCCCGGAAGTCCCGGCGGAAGGGTCGGATCTCGAGGAAGTAGAGGTCGCTCGTGACCCACCGACCCCCGCCCGTGGCCCGGACGTCGCGTGCCTCCACGAAGTAGCTCACCATGTCGCCGGGCTCGAGGGGCCACTCCTCGAGGAAGAGCGTGTGACCGGCGGTCACCTCCCGCAGGGGCGGCGTGCCTCCCTCGAAGACGGCGACCGTGTCCTGGGGACCCCCGTTGACCGAGTAGACCAGGCGCACCCGGTCGACGCCGTAGTCGTCGTCGGCCCTCGCCTCGACGTACACCTCCTCGATGGGGCTCACCGGCGCGTCCCGTCCCGGCTCGGTGACCGTAATGCTGGGACCGAGGTCGCGCGTGACGTCGATCGTGTAGCGGGGTGACGCCTCGACCCATGGATCGTCGTCCTCCCCGCCGGCCGGGACCCTGGCCCGGGCCAGCTCCACCCGGTAGAAGCCCGCCTCGTCCACCGGAAGCGTCCCGCGCAGGGAGCCGTCGGCCGAAGGCTGGAGCTCGATCGGATCCCGCCCTTCGACCACGAGCCGGCCCGCCGGCGCCGGGATCGTCGGGTGGACCACCACGTCCACCCGCGTGCCGGCCACCCCGACCACGTCCCCCCCGTCCTCGACGACCCGCTCGGGGAGGCCGGTGTACGCCGGATAGCGATAGGTGTGATCCATCCGGTCGACGTAGGGGAGGTCGGCCACCTCGAGACGGTAGGTGGGCGAACGCACGCCGTCCGACTCGACGAAGTACTCCACCGGCTCCTGGAGGTCCAGCAGGAGCAGCTCGTGGAGCCCGCCCGTCTCTCCGCCGGGGATCATGGAGAGCCGCCGGGGGCTCGCCGCCCCTTCGGCCGTCGTGAACAGGAAGACCTCCTGGGACTCGAAGCCCTCGAGGTGGGCCCGGACGAAGAGATCGCTTCCGCGGGCCACCGTGGCGTCCCCGGGCTCGACGGCGATCGAGTAGGGGCTCACGTCCGCCGCGTCGGTGGTGGGCACCAGGAGCGCCCCGAGCCCGTGGCGGACCCCCTGGGGGGCCAGCACGGCCAGGACGACGGCGACCACCGACAGGGCGGCCAGGGTGCCCGTGTAGCGGTACAGGCCGCGCTGTTCCACCCGACGACCGAAGTCCACGTCCCGAGCCCGCTCCACGGCCCGGGCCACGAGCTCCCGGAGGAGGGGCGACGCGCCGGCCGTCCGCTCCGCCTCGACGGCGCCCAGGATCGACGCCTCGAGCGAAGGCTCGTGCTCCTCCAGGTAGAGGGCGACCTGGCGGTCGCCCACGCGGCGGAGGAGCGGTCGCACGAGGAAGGCGACGCCCACGACGGCCACGAGGCCCCAGGCGACGACGCGCAGAGCGGCGACCGCGCCGGCCGAGAAGCGGACCGCCTCGAGCGCCCACGCGGAGAGGAGGAACGCGGCCAGGGCCGCGGCCAGCGTGATGCTGAGGCCCCGCAGGAGGATCCGGAGCCGCCAGCGACGGCGGACGCGCCGGATGATGCCGAGGACGTCTCCCCCCCGGGGGACGCGCCCGGCTGGATCCCTGCCTGCCTGGTCGGTGCTCATTCCCATCGGTCCCCTTCCTTCGCCTCACGGCGAACTGCGTTCCTCGTCATATTCGCTCTCCCGCTTCCGCACGGGCCAGGGTTCGCCGGGTCCCGCGGACGCGATTCGACAGCACGGTCTCGAGGGCCAGCAGCGCGAACGCCCCCACGAGCAGAAAGCGCCAGAGGGATTGTCTGCGTTCCCGGTCCTCGAGCCGGAGCCCCTCCGCGGCCGCTCCCTCCCGGGCCGGGGCGGCCGCGGCGTCTCCGGCCTGGCCCACCGTCAGCGACGCCGCCACCTCCACCGGATCGAGCGGCGTGAGGTCGGCCTCGCCGGGATCCACGTTCACCGCCACCGCCAGCGGCCGGACATCGTCGGCGCCCGGAGGTCGGACCCGGTAGAAGCCCCGCTCCTCCAGCTCCAGGAAGCGGGGCCCCACCCCCTCGATCCCGCCCTGGGCGGCCAGCGTGAGCGACGCGCCCCGAGGGGTGAGGGCCACGCGCTCCTCGCCCGCGGCCAGAACTTCCGCCGTCTCGCCGAGCCCGGCCGTCTCCATGGCCCGGGCGTCGCTGACATCGATGACCTGGCCCGCCGTGAACGCCGGCAGCGCCTCTCGCCGACCCGAGGCGTGGCGCACCATCCCGTGCACGAAGGGCAGGAACACGGGCTGGAGCGCCAGGTCGTTCCAGTAGGCGTCCAGGGTCGAGGTCCACACCAGGACCCGACCGTCGCCCACCGTGCGCTCCACGAGCGCCGCCGCTCCGTCGTCGTAGCGCGCCAGGACGCGCACCGCCGGATCGTCCGTCACCCGGAGCGCGCGGGCCCGGAAGAAGCGCGCGCCGGTGAAGTCGCCGTTCCGAGGACCGCGGAAGATCTCGAAGACGGGATGATCGTAGTCGAGGTGCCCGAGGCGACCGCCCCGCCCTCCGGCGCTGCCCGCGCCCCGGTCCGCCGCGGGCCCCGGGGCTCCCGGGAGCACGGCGTCGACCTCCGCCGGCCAGGACGCCCGCTCGCCCAGGACGACGATCAACCCGCCGCCGCCCTCCACGAAGTCCCGGAGCGCCCGGGCGCTCGTGGGCGGCACCGGGCGATCGTTCACGATCACGACGTCGGCGTCGGCCACTTCGGCGGCTCCCACGGCGCCGCCCCTCCGGACGCGGACGTCGAAGGCGCTCCGCCCCGTCCCGCCCCCGGGGCTCACCCGCAGCGCCCGGGTCAGGTAGAGGCTGGATGCGCCGTCGCCTCCCGCGTCGTCGAGGATCTCGACCCGGAGCGCCTCGCCCGGGCTCAGCACGAAGTGGAAGGCGTCGTCCCCGGGAAGGGCGTCGTCCGGAAGGCGGACCGTGCCCCGGGTGTGGCGCTCGGCCAGGGTGAAGGGCTGGAACGTCACGGGGACCGCGCCGGACGGGGGCATCGAGACCGTGGAACGGTCCACCTCCCGACCGTCGACCTCCAGCGCGACCTCCACCTCCTCCGCCTCCTGGCCCCCCGTCCTCGTGAGCCGCGCCGTGGCCACGACCCGCTCCCGGCCCTGGAACGTCTCCCGGGCCAGCTGCACGTCGGCCACCGCCCGGTTGGGCGGGGCCTCGCCGGCCAGCGGCACCGGCGTCACCACCGTCCCCGCCGGCAGCCGCACCCCCTCCTCGCCCGTCCACCCGGCGCGCTGGAAGTCGCCGACCAGGACGAGCTCGCGGCCGGGCAGCTCCGACTCTTCCAGGATCGACTGGGCCAGCTTGAGACCCGGACCGTAGCGGGTGGCGCGGTCGCTGAGGTGCGCGGTGTCCAGCGCCGCCCGCAGCCGCGCCGGGTCGGCCGAGGACCGTACCGCGGCCTCGGCCCCGCCGTCGAAGAAGACGACGCTCGCCCGGTCCAGGGGGCCCAGGTCGTCCACGGCGACACGGGCGGCCTCGACGGCTCGCTCCCAGTGATCCCCCACCGCCATCGAGTAGGACCGGTCCACGAGGACGACGACCTCCCGGGGGCCCCCCGTCGCGCCCGCCGCCAGGTCGGGGTCGTCCACCAGCGGGCGCGCGAACGCGGCGACGATCAGGACGACCGCGGCCGCCCGCAGGAGCAGGAGCAGCCAATGGTGGATGCGACGGCGGCTCTCCTCCCGGTAGGGCACCTTCTCGAGGAACATCAGGGACGGGAACGGCATCGTCTCGGCCCGCCGCTTCCGGGTGAGGTGCACCAGGACCGGGATGGCGAGGGCCGCCAGACCCGCCAGGAACGCCGGGACGAGGAAGCGGAGAGGCATCAGCGCACCCTCGACTTCTTCTCGCGCACGACCAGGTACCGGTGGAGCGCGTGGTCCAGCGGCCGGGAGGTGTCGAGGAGCTGGTAGTCCACCCGGTCGCCGACGAAGCCTTCTTCCAGGGCCCGGAGGTGGGCGGCCACCACCTCGCGGTAGCCCCGGGCCACCTCGCTGGGCACCACGGGCATGCGCTCGCCCGTCTCCATGTCCTCGAAGCTGCTCGCGTCCTGGAAGGGGAAGTCGCGCTCGGCCGGATCGAGGACGTGGAAGACCAGCACGTCGTGCCCCCGGGCCGCCAGGGTGCGAACCACCCGGAGCACCCGGTCGGCCTCCTCGTACAGGTCCGAGACGAGGGCCAGGATGCCCTTGCGCCGCAGGCTCTCGCCCGCCTTCAGGAGCGGACCCTCGAGGGTGCCCGGCGCGCCTGGTCCGGGATCGCGGCCCGCGCGGTCGAGGGTGTGGAGGATGCGATCGAGGTGCCGGGAGGACGGGGGGATGTACTCGGCGACGTCCGCGTCGAACGTCACCAGCCCCACGCGGTCGCGCTGCCTGCGCGAGAAGTACGTCAGACACGCGGCCAGATAGCGGGCGTAGTCGAGCTTGGTGACGTCCCCGCTCCCGTACCGCATGGAGCGGGACACGTCGAGGAGCACCGAGAAGTCGGCGTTCGTCTCGGCCTCGAACTGTTTCACGTAGTGCCGGTCCGTCCTGGCCCAGAGCTTCCAGTCGATCAACCGGATGTCGTCGCCGGGCATGTACGAACGGTGCTCGGCGAAATCCAGCGAGAGCCCCAGGTAGGGCGAGCGGTGGAGACCGTTCAGGAAGCCGTCGACCACGGTCCGGGCCAGGAGCTCGAGGTTGTCGATCCGGGCCAGGACGTCCGGGTCGAGGAACTGGGCTCCCGTTCCGGGTCCGCGCTGGGCGGATCGGGTCTCCGAGCGACGGGGGGTCATTCCGGGGTCCCTACATCCCCGAGCTGGGAACCGGAACCGCCTCGAGGAGCTGGTCGATCAGCTCCGAGGAGGTCCGTCCCTCGCTCTCCGCGTGGAAGTTGGTGAGGATGCGGTGGCGCAGCACGGGCTGGGCGAGAGCCCGCACGTCCTCGAAGGAGGGCGTGAACCGTCCCCGGGTCAGCGCCCGCGCCTTGGCGCCGAGGATGAGGTACTGGGCCGCGCGGACGCTGGCTCCGTACGCCACCCAGCGGGTGACGAAGTCCAGCCCCGCCCCGTCCCCGGACGGACGGCTCGCACGGACGAGGGATACCGCGTACTCGAGGACCGCTTCGGGCGCCGGGATCTGGCGGATGAGACGCTGGAAGGCCAGGAGGTCGGGCCCGGTCACCGCGTGGGTGAACTCGGGCTCCTGGATGCCCGTCGTCTCCCGCACGACCTGCAGCTCCTCGTCCACGGAGAGGTGGTCGAGGAGAATCTCGAACATGAAGCGGTCGAGCTGAGCCTCGGGAAGCGGATAGGTGCCCTCGAGCTCGATGGGGTTCTGGGTCGCGAAGACGTAGAACGGCTCGTCGAGCACGTAGGTCGTGCCCTGGACGGTGACCCGGTGCTCCTGCATCGCCTCGAGGAGCGCGGCCTGGGTCTTGGGGGGCGTCCGGTTGATCTCGTCGGCCAGCACGATGTTGGCGAAGACGGGCCCCCGCTCGAACACCATCCGACGCCTGCCCGTCGCCGGGTCGTCCTGGATGATGTCCGTCCCGGTGATGTCGGACGGCATGAGATCGGGCGTGAACTGGATGCGCGAGAAGTCCAGGTCGAGGACCTCGGCCACCGTGCGGATCAGGAGCGTCTTGGCGAGCCCCGGCACCCCCACGAGGAGCGAGTTGCCGCCCACGAACAGGGTCAGCAGCACCTGTTCGACGACCTCTTCCTGGCCCACGATGAGCTTGCGGACCTCCCGCACGATGCTCTCGCGGCCCTCCTTCATGCGGTCCGCGAGGTCGACGTCGTCGGGCGACTCCATGGGGTCCGTTCCGGCCTCGACGACCGCGGGCGCGCCCATGGACCGGGCGCCCGGCGGAGCCGAGCTGTCCGATTCCATGGCCTCGCTCTGCTTCCCGTCCTCTGTCATCCGTCCTCTCCGTGTCGTCTCGGGTGGGTCCGCAGGCGGAGCGGGGAATGGCCCGCCCCCTGCCGTCCCACCCCATACGTGTCAGTGGTGCGTGAGCGCGTACACGATGTAGTTGACGCCGAACTTGTACGCCTCGTTCGACAGGTCGATGGGGAAATACCCGTAGTCCGAGTACTCCCAGTACTCCGCGATGTCGTTGTTGTAGTTGATCATCGCCATGAGCCGTTTCCGCGGATCGTTGTCCTCGAAGACGGCCAGATAGACCGGCACGTACTGCTGGTAGGTGGGCGGCGCCAGCGTGCTGGGGTCCTCGATGTGGAAGAACGAGTCGAAGATCTCGTGACCAGGATCGAGCTCCACCACGTCGGCCTCGGGGAGCACCCGCTTCATGGCGTCGAGGAAGGTGTAGATGTCCCGTCCCCGGAAGTCGTCGACGATCAGGAACCCACCCTTCAGCAGGTACTCCCTCAGGGCACCGACCTCGCTGTCGGAAGGCCTCCAGTACCCCACCTCGACGATGTACGCCACGGGGTACTTGAAGAGCTCCGGATCGTCGACGTCCAGCACCTTCCCCCCCTCCATGTAGGGGGAGATGAGGGTCACCTCCGACAGGATCTGCGCGAAGTTCCGCTCGGCCCGTGGCATGTCGTGGGCCCACACCGGCCCGCCCCCCCGGCGGCCCCACCCCCTCCGGAGCCCGGCACCGCCGTCGCCGAAGCGGAGACGGACGAAGGTGAAGCGGCCGTCGTAGGGCGGGCCCTCCGCCTGGGGGGCGGCCCTCTCCGGGCCGACGACCGGAGCCGTCGAGAGCGGCGACGCGGTCGGGGCCCTCCGGGCGGGAGCCGCCGGCGACGCGGCCGGGCCGGCCTCCTGCCCGACGGAGCGTCGAGGCGAGGGGTCCGGTCCCGGCTTGGACGTGACCGCGACGCCCACCGACGCCAGGACGGCCAGGGCCGCGGCCGGCGCCAGGAGGCTCCGCCGGGCGGCGTCCCGGCGCCACGGGCCGCTCACGACCCCCCTCCCCGCAGCTCGAGGAGCAGCTCCAGGGCGGCGTCGTACGACGGCGCGATCTCCAGGGCCCCGAGCACCTGCTTGCGAGCCTCTTCCGGACGGTCGGCCCGGTGCAGCGCCCGTGCCAGCAGGTAGAGCGCCTCGGCCCGGTCGGCCGGGTCGAGGGCCACGACGGCCTTCCGCTCCCGGACCTCGCCGTCGGCGTCCCCCAGGCTCGCGTACGCGTCCGCGAGGCCCAGGTGCAGCTCCGACTCGAAGGGAACGACCTCCACGGCCTTCTCGAGGGCCGCGGCCGCGGCCGCGGTGTCGCCGAGCGCCAGCCGCAGGCGCGCCTCCTCGGCGTGGACCCGCCAGAGGCTCTCGCCGCGCCGCCCCAGCGCGTGCAGCGCGCCCGCGGCCTGCTCCAGCTCGCCCCGCTCCTCGTGGATCCGCGCCAGCCACCAGAGGGGGCCCCGGGGGGCGCCGTACTCGGGGAAGAGACGGAGGGCGGCCCGGAGCTCGCCCTCGGCCTCCCCGGGCTCCCCGGCCTCGAACAGAGCCCGGCCCAGCGCGAGGCGGACCGGGTAGCTCCCCGGCGCACGGCGAGCCGCCCGTCTCAACGCGCCGAGGTCCGAGCCCATCCCGGGCCCGAGGGACTCCAGGTCGGCGTGGGGCTCCCCGGTCTCCTCCCCCCCGCCGCCGGTTGCGTCGAGCGCGGTCACCGCGGCCATCCGGTCGCCGAACCGCTCGCGGATCCACTCGTCGAACGCCTCGTCCAGCGCCTCCGGCTCGAGAGAGAGGACCCGGCGCACCAGCTCGTCCGTCGAGCGCCCAGCCCGGTATCCGTCCAGCATCTCCCGGATGGCCTCGAAGCCCCAGCGCTCCTCGATCATCGTGAAGACGAGGGAAGCCTGGTAGTAGCCGTGGATCACCTGCCCCGGGTACCGGGGGCGGACGAACGCCTCGTTCAACCGGGACACCGGGGGCATCAGGCCGCCGTCGTACGCCCGCAGCCAGCCCGGCGTGGGACCCATCCCCCACCGCTCCCGGGCCCGCCGCTGCTCCAGCACCGAGAGACCCTCGCTGAACCAGCGGGGCACGCGGTGCTCCGTCATGGCGAGGTGGAACGCGTGGGACAGCTCGTGCCAGAGCGTGCTCGCCCAGTTGAACTCGCCCGGGTCGCGGGCCGTGGGCGAGTCCATGACGAGGGTGCTGCCGAAGCTGACGCCCAGGGCGCCGAGGCCCTCCTCGCCGAATGTCCGCACCGAGAAGTCGTTGTGCGTCCGGAGCAGCTCGACCCGGACGGGCGTCGGCGGCTCGGCGCCGTACCGCGCCGCGAGGGCCGCGTACGCCTCTTCGGCGAGGGCCGCGGCGTAGGGCCCCAGCAGGGGGGCCTGGTCCCGGTCCATCAGGATCTCGAAGTGCTCGGTGGATACCGTCTCGTATCTCTCGAAGGAGTCGAGAAGGTCTAGGGTGTTCTTGTACCAGGGGCTGTAGGGGTCCAGCTCGAAGGCGCGCTCCATGTGCCGACGACCGTCGGCCACCTTCTGGGTGCGGAGCTCGTTCATCGCCAGCACGCCGAGGGCCCGGGCGTCGTCGCCGTCGCGCTCCACGGCCTGTTCCGCCAGCTTCACCGCGTCGTGGTAGCGGCGCTGCCGCTCGGCGATCTCGGCCAGGGTCACGAAGAAGTCGGAGAAGCCGGGGTACAGGGCGAGCGCCCGGTCGCGGACGCGGGCGTACTCCGCCGGGTCCTCCCGGAAGAAGTGGACCGCCGCCAGCACCGAGAGGGCGTCCGGGTGGGCCGGGCTCGATCGGAGCGCGGCCTCCGCTTCGGCGCGGGCCCGGTCGTACGCCTCGGACGCCAGGTGGAGCCGGCCCAGGAAGGCCCGCACGTCGGGACGGTCGGGCGCGACCTCCTCCGCCATGCCCGCCCGCTCCATCGCGGCCGCCCCGTCACCGTCGAATTCCAGCACCCTGGCCTTGCCGAGGAGCGCCCTCGGATGGGTGGGATTCACCTCCAGGACGCGGTCGAACGCGGCGTGGGCTTCGGGGGCCACGTAGATCGACAGGAAGAGCTCGCCCACGAGGATCTCGGGCCGGAGGTCCGTCGGGTCCGCCGCGGCCGCCTCCTCGTAGGCCCGGAGGGCGTCCTGGACGAGCCGGGAGTCGGTGAAGGACAGCTGCCGCACGGCCGTGCCGACCGCCATCAGGTCCTCGGCGGAGCGGGCCGCGCCGTCGTTGTACGCGTCGAAGAAGGAATCGAACAGCTCGTGGGCCTGCTCCCGCTCTCCCCGCACCAGCAGGAGCCTCGCCCGGTTCAGACGTGCCGGGAGGGCGTCCGTCGCCCCACCCCGCTCCGCCGCCAGGAACGCGGCCCGGGCCTCGTCCAGCCGTCCGAGCCCCCGCAGGGCCTCGCCCCGGACGTTGTCCAGCTCCGGGTCGCCGCCGGCGGGCCCGGCGACCTCGAGCGCGTCGTCGAACCTTCCCAGCGTCAGGAGGACCCGGGCGTGCTCCCTGCGGACCTCGGTGGGGGCGTCCCGCCCGAACGCCCCCAGAGCGTCCAGGGCCTCGTCCCACCGGCCGGCCCTGGCGGCGTCCCGGGCCTCGGCCAGGGCGTCCTCCGCGGAGGGCCCCTGCGCCGACGCGGGCGGGGCGAAGGCGGCCGTCGCCACGGCCGCCAGGAGCGCGGCCGTCATCCCCGCGCCCGGCCCACGAGCCGGACCGCGGCCGGACCCCGTCACGATCCTCCTCCCTTCTCCCGAATGGCCCGGTTCTTCAGAGCCAGCTCCACCAGCAGCGCCTCCAGCCGCCTCTCGTACTCCTCCTCCTCCATCGTCTCCCGCAGGGACCGGAGCTCGGCGACCCTGTCCTCGAGGGCGGCCCGGTCGACGTAGAGCTGCCGAAGCTCCGGATCGGTGACGCCGGCCGGGACGGCGTCGTCGGGGGCGTCGGCCCGCACGCCCGGTCGGGGCGTGAGCCAGAATCGCGAGGCCAGCGCTCCGTCGTCGGTGGGTGGCTCGTCGTCCCGCGCGGCCTCCGATCCCCCCTCCTCGCCGAAGCGCTCCGTGCCGCGGCCGTCGCCGTCGTCCTCCAGCACCGCGTGCTCGGTCAGGAGGAGCCCCTGCTCCTCGT
>JASFUL010000043.1:0-19115 GCA_050050315.1 Gemmatimonadota bacterium | reverse complement strand
GAAGAGCGCCGAGACGCGACCCGCGACGATGTTGCCCAGCTCGCCGGGCATGGTGTCCTCGGTGATGTCCGGAATGCGTCCACGGACGCCCGCCAGCAGCTCCTCCAGCACCGCCCCACGCACCTCCGGGGCGAGCGCCTGGAAGGAGGGAGCCTCCTTCAGCTCCTCCTCGATCTCGGGGAAGAGGATGCGGGCGGCCGAGAAGAGGTGGAAATCCCCCCCGAGCGCGTTGCCCAGGATGACGGCGGTACGGTCCCGGTTCAGGGGCCGGTCCGGGTACCCGTAATCCATGAGCGCTTCGCGGCTGGCCACGACCGCCCACTTCTGCGCCGGGTCCATGACGTCGCCGACCTTGGGGGGGATCGGCATGCGCCAGCCCATGGGGTCCCACGTGAACTCGCGTACCCACCCCCCGATCTTCGAGTAGGTCTTGTCGGGCGCCTTGGGATCCGGGTCGTAGTAGAGCGATGCGTCCCACCGGACCGGGGTGTCGCTGATGCTGTAGCGACCTTCCTGGAGGTTGCTCCAGAAGGTCGGGGCGTCCGGGGCGTCCGGGAGAACGGCGCCCACACCGACGATAGCGACCGGCATCGTCTAATCCTCCACCGCGGCGTACAGCGCCGCCGCCACGCGGTCCATGTCGTCCACCAGGCCCCTCTGGGCCTCGTGCAGCGCTTCGATCCCGAGCGCCGACTCGAAGGTCGTGCGTTCCTCCGGGGAGACGCCACCAGCCCCGAGGGCCCAGCGCACCCCCTCCGAGGCCATTTTCAGGCAGGCCTCGCGGGCGAAGACCCGGCTCATCGCCGCGAGGGCGTCCGCGTCGAACCGGTCGTCGGCCTTGTCGGAGAGCGTCCCGTCCGCGGCGGCCCCCGCCCGCCGCGCGAGCGCCCCGGCGCCCTCCGTCCAGGCGATCAGCTCACCGAGCCGGAAGAGGACGTGCTGATGACGGGTGAGGCGCTTCGTCCGGCACTCCTCCAGGAGCGCCCCGAGGGCCATGCTCGCCCTCGCCGCGAGGTCGGCGCCCACCTCGGGCGCGGTGGCGTGCAGGGCATCCAGGCTGGCCGCCTCGTCGCGGTAGTGGGTCCCCCGCGTCTTCAGGTGCGCCTGCCACCGGTCCCGTGCGATCGTCATCTCCATGATCTCCGAGGTGCCTTCGTAGATCGTGGTGATACGAACGTCGCGCCGGATCTTCTCGACCATGTACTCGCGCACGTACCCGTACCCGCCGAGCGCCTGGATCGCGGCGTCCGCCGCCAGGTTGCCGGCCTCGGTGGCGAGGTACTTCGCGATCGCTCCCTCGGTGTTCAACGTCCCTTCGCCGCCGTCGATACGACGCGCGGTCTCCTCGATGAAGGCGCGCCCGGCCTCCAGGCGGCAGGCGTGAGGGACGATCAGCTTGTGGGTGTAGCCCTGCTTCTCCGAGAGGGGCGAGCCTCGCTGGATCCGGGTGGTCGAGTACACCAGGGCTCGGCTCAGCGCGTCCCATCCCGCACCGAGCCCGAAGGCCGCGACCATCAGTCGGGTGTATCCGAAGACGGACTGGGCCTGCACGAGCCCCTGGCCCTCGACCCCTCCCACCAGGTTTGCCACCGGGACGAAGACGTCCTCGAGGGAGAGCGCGGCGGTGTTGCTGGCGCGGATCCCGTGCTTGTCCTCGGGGATTCCGTGCCCCAAGCCGTCGGCTCCCTTCTCGAGCACGAACCAGCTGGGTCCGCCCGGAGCCAGCGCCAGGATCGAGTACAGGTCGGCGTATCCGCCGTTGCTGATCCACATCTTCGCGCCGTTCAGGCGATACCCGTTCACCGTCCCGCCCTCCTCGACCGGCGTGGCCGTGGTGCGGAGCGTGCCGAGGTCGCTCCCCGCCTCCGGCTCGGTCGCGGCGTACGCCATGAGGAGCCCTTCCTCCGCGATGCGGCCCAGCCAGAAGGCCTTCTGGTCGCCGGTCCCCCCGAAGAGGATCGGATCGGACCCCAGGAAGGTGGCGAGCACCCCGGTGGCCACGGCCAGGTCGAGGCCACCCATGAGCTCGCACACCCGGTACACGTCGAAGGCGCCGCCCCCCATCCCCCCGTAGGCTTCCGGGATGAAGAGGAGCTGTACCCCCAGCTCCCCGCACATCGCGCGGATCGTCTCCTCGGGGAAGTCGTGCGTCCGGTCGAGCTCGAGCAAGCGCTCCGCCGGGAGGGTCTCCGTGACGAAGTCGCGGATGGAATCCAGGATCATGCCGAGGGTCTCGGCATCGAGACCCGCGTGGGCGACGGCCGTGGACATGGATTCGAGCCGGTGTTGGCAGGCCGCTGTCGCTTCTCCTTCCAGCGCCCCGCGGTGAGCGGTTGGTCGGGCGTCCGGCGTCCCGGGGCCCACAGGACCTTATGATCCGTCGCGTGGGCCCTGGTCAGATAGGGGGCAAGTCCCGAAACATGCGTGGGGAGTTATCCCCCGGGCAGGGCGGGGCGTTGCTCCAGCCCCCGCCTCGGGCGGGGAGAAGCGGGACCAGGGCCAGGAGGCGCGGCGTCCGAAGGCCCCTTCGGCGCCGTTCCTGCTGGCGCCGCCGTCCACGCCGCGTCATTCTTGGCCCCACCGTGTCACCGCCCTCGTTCTCCCATCGTCCGGAGTGATGGATCCCATGTTTCCTGCTCGCCCGGCCATCGACCGCATCTTCCTCCTGGCCATCACGCTCTCCTCGGGCCTGGCCCTCGCCGCACCCACGGCGGTCGCCGGCCAGGAGGCCGAGGCGCCTCCGGTCGAAGCCCGACACTGGGAGACGCGGCACTCGACCGTGGTGAACGGGGAGACGGTGGAGTACGACGCCGAGCTGGGGAGCGTGATCCTCACCGACGACGACGAGACCCCGACCGGCGAGCTCTTCTACACGGCGTACCTCCGCAGGAACGGGGCATCGACCGGCGCGCGGCCGATCATCTTCGCGTACAACGGCGGGCCGGGGTCGGCCTCCTTCTGGCTCCACATGGGCATCATGGGACCGCGGCGGGTGGTGACGCCCAACGTCGGCCACCAGGCTCCGCCGCCCTATCCGGTGGAGGACAACGCCTACACCCTCCTGGACCTGGCCGACATCGTGATGGTGGACCCGATCGGCACGGGCTTCAGTCGGCCCCTGGGTGACACGCCGGGCAGCGCGTTCTGGGGCCTGGACGAGGATGCGGCGTCGCTGACCCAGTTCATTCGGCGGTTTCTGAGCGAGCACGAGCGCTGGAACTCGCCGCGCTACCTCCTCGGCGAGAGCTACGGCACCACACGATCCGCCGTACTCGCCCGCCATCTGCAGAACGCCAACGTCGACCTGAACGGCATCGTGCTGGTCTCGGCGGTCCTGGACTTCAACACGATTCTCTTCGGCGACAACGCGGTGATCCCCTACGTGGCCAACGTCCCGTCGTACGCGGCGGTGGCCTGGTACCACGACGCCCTGCCCGGGACGCGGCCGCCCGAGCTCGAGCCCTTCCTCGAGGAGGTGGAGGCGTGGGCCCTCACCGAGTACGCCGGTGCCCTCCTGGCGGCGGGCCGGGGCGATCCGGACCAGCGGGATCGGGTCGTGCGACGGATGCACGAGTACACCGGTCTCGGTGAGAACTTCATCCGCCAGGCCGACCTCAAGGTCACGGCCCCGGAGTTCGAGAAGGAGCTGCTCCGGGACCGGGGGCTCGTGGTGGGACGGCTCGACGCCCGCTTCACGGGACCCAGCGGGGACCTCATGCAGAACACGCCCTCGTTCGATCCACAATCCACCGCCATCAGCTCGGCCTACACCTCGGCCTTCAACACCTACGTGAGGGAGGAGCTGGGTTACGACGGAGACCGCGAGTACGTACCCAGCGGCATGGCCCGTCCCTGGAACTGGAGCCGGGGGCCTGGCGGGCCGTTCGGCATGGGAGGACTGGTCGACGTGGCCCCGGACCTGGCCGAGGCGATCCGCCGCAACCCTCGCCTGGAGGTCCTGCTGGTGAGCGGCACCTACGACCTGGCGACCCCCTACTTCGCGGCCGTCTGGACGATGGACCGGATGGGCCTTCCGCCGGAGCTGCGGGACAACATCCAGCACGTGGACTTCGCCGCGGGCCACATGATGTACGTGGAGCAGGACCTCCTCCAGAAGTGGCGGGAAAGCCTGGCGGCGTTCGTCACCCGGACCTCTGGAGGAGGGCCGCCGATCTCCTGAGTCGCCCGGCGCGTACGGCGCCCTCCTCGGAGGCTGCCGCGGTCGCCCCTACCTTCCCGCCGGGGCATCGCCCGGAGGGTGGCCTGCGGCGGAGCGTCCCGCCCACCCGGGCCCGTAGAGCACGTGGCCCGCCCGGGCGCCCGTGTGCCGTCCCCGCTGGACAGTGAGGACGCCGTTCACCAGCACGTACTCGATCCCTTCGGGAAAGAGGGTCGGCTCGGCGTAGGTGGCCCGATCGTCGATCCTGTCCAGGTCGAAGACCACCACGTCGGCCCACATCCCCTCCCGGATCACGCCGCGGTCGGCCAGGCGCATGCGGGTGGCGGGCCACGAGGTCATGCGGCGGATGGCTTCGGCGAGCGTGAGGGTGCCCAGCTCCTTCACGAAGCGCTTCAGCACCCGGGGGTGGGTCCCGTAGGCGCGCGGATGGGGTAGCCCGTCGGACTGGCCGGGATTGCGGGCCGCGCCCGCGTCGCTGCCGATGCTCACCCACGGCTGCTGGAGGGCCGTCACGATGTCCTCCTCGCTCATCATGTGGTAGATCGCCGTCGTGCGACGCTCGCTGGCGAGGGCGATCTCCCAGGCCGCGTCGACGGGGTCTCGATCGAGCGCCTCGGCGATCTCGGCCAGGTTCCGTCCTTCGAATCGCTCGAAGTCGGAGCCCCGGGCGTTGGCCAGGACGATGTTCTCCCACCCGCCTGACGCCTCGACGATGTTCCACCACCCGTCCACCCCGGTCTGGACCTGACGCTCCAGCAGGGCCCGGGTCTCCGGGTTCGCCAGGCGGGCCTTCAGCGAGTCCAATCCCCCTTCGAAGGCCCACGACGGGATCGTCGCCTCGAGGCCCGTGCCGCCCGCGGTATACGGGTACAGGTTCGCCGCCACCTCCACGCCTCGAGCCCGGGCCGCGTTCACGCTGTCGATGGCCTCGCCGATGAGGGTCCCCCAGCCGGGCTGCCACGCCGCCTTGAAGTGGAAGATCTCCACGGGGACCCCGGCCCGCTCGCCGATGGAGATGGCCTCGGTCACCGCCTCGACGAGCTCCTCGCCTTCGCCGCGGATGTGGCTCGCGTACATGCCACCGTAGGGGGCCATGCCCCGGGCGACCTCCACCAGCTCGTCGGTCCCGGCCCAGGAGCTGGGCGGGTAGATCAACGCCGTGGTCATGCCGAGGACGCCGGCCCTCATGGCGGAGTCCATGGCGGCCCGCATGCGCTCCAGCTCCTCGTCCGTCGGCGCCCGGGCGTCGGTACCGAGGACGGCGGTTCGGGCCTGGGTTTCGCTGTAGTACGTGCCGAAGTTGATGCTGATGGCGCTGTCCTCCAGCGCCTGGAAGTACGCGGGGATCCGCTCCGTGGTGGCTCCCGGGCGGTCGGTGCCCCGGTCCTCGGGCAGTGCGGGCGTGCCCCCTTCACCGCCGATGGCCGTGGTCACACCCATGCGCAGCTTGTTCTCGGCCAGGGGGTTGTAGAGCAGCGTCCCTCCGGACTGGTCCATCATGTCGATCCAGCCCGGCGAGACGTACAGGCCGGCGGCGTCGATCTCCCGGGTCCCCCGGCCCTCCACCGTACCGAGGCGGACGAAGCGACCGGCCCGGATGGCCACGTCGGCCAGGACCCACGGATTGCCCGCGCCGTCCAGGACCCGCCCGTTGCGGATGACGACGTCGTACGCGGGTGCTCCCGGAACCTGGGCGGTCGCCGGAGCGGTTGCCAGGCCCGACCCGACGACCAGGAAGGCCGTGACCGTGAGGGACCTCACGCGTCCTGCGCCTCGGGACGGCGGGGACGCCGGGGCGCGGGACGTGCGCACGGGCAGCGGAGGAGCGTGAGGCATCGGGGGAGGCTCCGGGAACGGGGCGAGGGCAGGGCGGTGAGCGAGTATACCCGGCCCGGTCGCGGCCGGGCAACGCGGCCCATGGTGGCGGGCAACGGAGCTCACGGAGCGGTCCGACCCTCCGCCCGCATCCACCCCCGGCACAGCGCCACCACCCGGTCCACCTCCTCCTCGGTGTTGTAGATACCCAGGGACATGCGGAGCACTCCCCGGCGGATGGAGAGGCGGACTCCGTGGTCGGTGAGATGGCGGTGGAGCCGGTTCATGGCAGGATCGTCGGCGCTGTCGTGCCGGCCTCCCCCGCTCTCCCCCACGGCGACGACGTGGGCCAGGTGTGGACCCGGCTCCCCGCCCGCCACCGGGAGCCCCAGCTCCAGGAGGCCCGAGGCCAGGCGCCGGGCCAGCCCTCGGAGATGGGCCTCCACGGCCGGCATGCCGATGCCCAGGAGGAGCTGGAGGGTCGCCTCGACGGCCGCCAGCCCCGCGTAGTCGTAGTTGGAGAGCTCGAAGCGCCGCGCTCCGGCCTTGAAGTCGAAGGCGCCGTCGCTGATGGCCGTCTCGTGGGCGTCCGCTCCCATCTCCACCCCGTAGCGCCCGGCGAAGACGGGGCTCATGGCGTCGGCCAGCTCCCGTCGCACGTAGAGGAAGCCCAGCCCGTAGAGGGCCATCAGGGCTTTCTGGCTTCCGAGCGCCGCGGCGTCCACCCCGAGCTCGTGGACGTCCGTCACCAGGGCGCCCGCGGACTGTGCCGCGTCGACGAGGAGCCGGGCGTTGCGCGCGTGGGCTTCGCCGGCCAGGCGCCGCAGGTCGGTGACGAACCCGGGGGAGAAGGTCACGTGGGAGGCCGTGACCACCCGGGTCCGGTCGTCCATGGACGCCACCATCCCCTCCACCGGGATGCGCCCCTCGACCGGGGGAACCTCCCGAGCCTCGATGCCCCGGTTCCGGGCGAGGTTGTACCAGAGAAAGACGTTGTTGGGGTGCTCCAGCTCCGGGCAGAACACCACGTTGTCACCCTCCCTCCACGGAAGGCTGGCGGCGAAGAGGTTCAGCCCTTCCGACACGTTCTTCGTGATGGCGATCTCGTCGGGCTCCGCGCCCAGCAGTCGGGCCACCCCCTCCCGGACCCTCTCGGCCCGGGCGTGGAGCTCCTCCTTGACCGCCCGGCCCATGACCCGCTCCTCCAGGTGGGCCACGACGGCGTCCCGGGCCGGAGACGGCATGAGGGCGTTCAGCGAGAGATCCAGGTAGATCCGCTCGGAGACCCCCGGGAAGAGCCCACGGACATCGGCGACGTTCATCGGTTCATCGGCTCGCTCGGGGTGTGGCCGGGGCCGCGCCGTGCCGGCGAGCCTCGGAGTGTGCGACGATGGACGTACCCACCATGTCGCCCATGACGTTGATGGTGGTGTTCCCCATGTCCACGAGTCGGTAGATGCCGCCCACGATGGCGGCCACCTCCAGGGGCAGGTGGAAGGCCTGGACGAAGATGAGCGCCACGACCAGTCCCCCTCCCGGGATCCCTCCGGATCCTTCGGAAAGGAGGAGCCCCACCAGGAGGATGGTGATCAACTCGGGCAGCGAGAAGCTCACACCCGCCGCCTGGGCGGTGAAGAGCAGCACCGCCGAGAGCATGATGGAGGTCCCGTCCTTGTTGATCTGGGCTCCGAGGGGGAGGGTGAACGAGTACACCGTCCGGGGAAGCCCGATCTTGTCGGCCATCTCCAGGGCCACCGAGAGCGAGGCGAGGCTCGAGGTCGTGGCCGCCGTCGTGGCCCACAGGGGACCCGTGCGGGTGAGGAAGGACCAGGGACGCCGGTCGGTCAGGAGAGCCAGGAGGGCCATGTACACGCCCATCATCAGGAGCTGGGTGCCCCACACGCCGAGGAGGAACCGGGCCATGGGGCCGAAGAGCCCGGCTCCGTAGCGTCCCACCGTCACGGCCATGAGGGCCCCGATCCCGAACGGGGCCACGAGCAGGATCAGGTCCACGAGCTTCCTGAAGAGGTCCGCCAGGGCGGCGTAGGCCCCGCGGAGGAGGTCCCGGGGCTCGGGCGGAAGGAAGAGCGTGGTGACCCCCAGCATCACCGCCACGACCACGAGCTGGGCCACGTTCCCCTCGGAGAAGGCCGCGAAGACGTTCGTCGGTACCAGCTCCAGGAGGATCTGCGAGACCGCCGGGACCTCTCCGATGGCCTCGCTCACCTCCTCGGTGAGGGTCATTCCCACCCCCGGCCGGATCAGGTACATGGCCGTGAGCCCCAGGGTGAGGGCCGCGGCGGTCGTGGCCAGGTAGTACCCGACGATCTTCAGCGAGAGGCGGCCGAAGGTCCCGAGGTCGGTGAGCGCCGTCAGGCCGGCCAGGAGGTTGAAGAAGACCAGGGGAATGGCGGCCATGAGGAGGAGACGGATGAAGAGATCTCCCACGGGCTCCACGAAGGCGATCCTCTCTCCGAGGACCGCCCCGAGGGCCGCCCCGGCGCCCATGCCCAGGAGGATCCAGGTACCGAGACCGAGGGATCTCCCGGGTCCTCCGCCGTCCTCGGGCGCTTCTGGCCCGGCCCCCTCGACCTCCGGGGTCCTCTCCCTCAACGCCGCACCTCGAACCCCAGCCCGTCCAGGTACCGTTCCGCCGCTTCGAAGAGGAGCTCGTAGTACCGGGTCCCGTTCTCGGCCGTAAGCGGGATCCGCTCGTGGACCCGGGCGGGATTGCCCTCGAGCACCTCGCCGTTGGGACGGATCGTATGGCCGATCGACCACATGAAGCCCACCACCGGCTGGGGGGTCCCGGGGTAGGTCAGGGCTTCTTCCCATTCCCAGGTGTTGGAGTAGCCGCCGGCGGGCATGCCGACGACGTAGCCGAGGTCGTTGTCCACGACGATGCTCATGAACTGGTCGAGGTGGGAGCCGCCGTTCGGGCCGGAGAAGACCACCAGCGGACCGAGGAAATGGACCGGCGCCGGCTCCAGGACGCCGTCCGAGTCCCTGGGGGCGTGGGCGTTCTTGAAGGGCACCGCGGCGGTGTAGGCGTCTCCCCGGGCGAGGGACTCGGCCAGGTCGGTCCGGATCCACTCCATGAGCCACGTGCCGTCGTCCACCGTCTCCGGCGAGCCGCTGTCGAAGACCCTCCCCTCCCGGAACTCCGCTTCCTTCTGATCGATGAAGGGCTGGATGACGTCGCTGATCCGCAGGTTCCCGAAGGTGGTCCTGAAGGGCCGGGACTGAAGCCTCTGAACCGCGTACGCCCCCAGGGAGCCACCTCCGCTCCGGGTCGCGTCGAAGATCACGGCGTGATCCAGGAAGCCTCCGGCCCGGGCCCGCTCGACCAACCGGTCCACGTCGGCGACGAGGCTGGAGGACTCGAACCGATGCCACTGCAAGACGACCAGGCGCCTTCCGTCATCGGGGAGATGGAGGTCGAACGTCGGCGTGGACCACCGGAGGGAGAACCCCGGGTAGCGTGGTCTCGAGAGGCCTGTCCACGAGAGCTGGTCGGCGTCGACGTAGGGGAGGGAGACGGTCCTCTCCGGGCCCTCCGCACCCCTCAGGGTCAGCGTGAGCGAATCCCGGAGGAAGCCCGGAGGGAACAGGGCCGTCCGCCGGGGCAGGGCCTCGGCGAGCTTCCAGCGGAAGCCGGCCCGCGTGGAGTGACGGATGTAGGGACGCGCCGCGTCCTCGAAGTCCCGGACGGGGACGCCGTCGACCGACACGATCCGGTCCCCCACCGAGGCCCCCCCTTCGCGCGCCGCCCCGAGGGCGACCTCCGCCACGAAGTACCCCGCGGAGCTCTCACCGTAGTCCGGGTGGACGAGGATGGGAGCCGCCCTGGGCTCCGGTGGATCGTCCCCGTCCCAGGACTCCAGTCCATCGGTGAACGAGGGTCGGAGCCCACCGGAGAGCAGACCCACGGACAGATGGCGGTCCCGACGGGCGTTGCTCAGGGCGACCAGGGCGTGGAAGAGGTCGTCTTCGCTCTCCGCCCGCACCACGGCGTTCCGGAGCCTCTCCATCTCTTCCAGGGGGTCGAAGTCCAGCGTGCGGTTCTTGATCTCGGAGAAGGCCTCCCGTCGAGCGGTCCGGGCCAGGATCGTATCGAAGAGGGCTTCTCGGAGTCGAGGCGTTCCGATGGGTCCGACCTCCGCGGAGGGCCTCTCCGTGCAGGCCCCGAGGAGCGGGAGGAGGGCGAGGGAGAGGAGGATCCTCCCCCGGGCAACCGGAGGGATCATGAGCAGGCCGTCCAAGGCTGGAGGCGACGCCCGTGGCGGGAATGGTGAGGGAAGCTGCGGGCGCCCGCCGGGGCGGCGCAAGGACGAGTCGCGAAGACCCCCGCGGTCCGTGGGCGCCACGGCCTGGCCCGCGCCCTCGGGCCGGGGACCGGCTACCGCGTTCGAGTTCGGGCCGTGAGGATCATTCCGCCCTCAGAGCCTCCACCGGATCGGTACGTCCCGCTCGGCGAGCGGGCAGCCAGGAGGCGAGGAGCGCCGTGATCAGGAGCGAGACGACGGCCGGGACCAGCGTGGCGGGGTCGCCCGACTCGACCCCCCAGATGCGGGTCTCCAGCGAACGCCCCACGAGGCTCACCGCGACGAGTCCGATCAGCAAGCCGACGACGGTGAGTCCCATCCCGGAGCGGATCAGCCTCCCCTCGACCCGCGCCCGCGATGCTCCCAGGGCCAGCCGGATCCCCACCTCCCGTCTGCGCTCACCGGCGACGAAGAGAAGCGTGCCGTACAGTCCGCCCGCCGCGAGGAGAAGCGTCACCGCCGCGAAGGCCGCGAACAACGCCGACTCGAACCGCCTGGCTGCGGTGGAGCCCTGGATCCACTCCTCCATCGAGCGCACGACGGGTACCGACACGTCGGGTGCCACCGACCAGACCGCACTCCGCAGCTGGGCGACCGCGTCGCCGGCGGCTCCGGGCTCGAGCCACACGGCCACGGTGGCGTTCGGGATGACGAAGGGCATCCTCGCCGCGGGAAGATAGAGGGCGGGACCGTGCTCGTGCTCCAGACCGTAGTGGTGGTAGTCCGCCGCCACGCCGACGACGATCGCCGGGACGCTTCTCGCCTCGAGGTTCCGCCCGAGCGCGGCCGGGGCCGAGCCGAAGAGCTCGATCGCCAGTGGCTCGCTCAGGACGAGCGGCAGAGGCTCGGAGCGTACATCGTCACGCTCCCACACGCGGCCCGCCACGAGGGGGATTCCGAGCGTCGAGAAGTAGCCGTGGCCCACGGGATGGAACATGACGGACATGTCGCTCAGATCCTGTCCGTCCACCGACAGGGTGGACCGCCAGCAGCAGCGCCCACCCCCGGTCCACTCCATGGGCATGGTCAGGCCGTACGTGGCCGAGCGGACGCCGGGCACCGTCGACAACGCCCGCGTGATCTCGTCCGCGAGGGCCACGTACTCCTCCGGAGCTTCCGGACCCTTGGGCGCCAGGGGAAGGGTCCAGACGTCTTCCACCCGAAAGCCCGGGTCCTGGGTGCGCACCGAGACGAAGCTCCGCACGAGCAGCACCGCGGCGGTGACGAGCACGAGCGAGAGGGCGACCTCCCCGGCGACGAGCCCGTGGCGAAGGAAGGTCACGCCGCGACCGCCGGTGGAGCCCCGACCACCGGTCCGGAGCTCGCTGGCGAGCCCGCCACGCACCGATCGCAACGCGGGGACGAGTCCGAAAGCCATCGCCGTGAGCACGGACACGGCGAGAGCGAAGGCGAGCACCCGGACATCGATCGTGACAGCCGCCTCCCGAGGAAGCTCGGAGGGATTGAGGGCCAGGAAGGTGCCGAGTCCGACGTGGGCCAGGCCGGCCCCCAAGAGCCCTCCCAGGAGCGCCACGACGAGGCTCTCGGCCAGGAGTTGGAGGACCAGCGTGCCCGTCCCGGCACCGACGGCGCGGCGCACCGCCATCTCGCGAGTTCGGCCCAGGGCCCGGGCGAGGAACAGGTGCGCGACGTTGGCGCAGGCCACGAGAAGCAGCAGGACCACGGCTCCGAGCAGGAGCCCCAGGCCGGTGCGCACATCCGCGACCGTCGCGTCGGCCAGGCGGGCCACGGGAAGCCGTATCAGATCGCCGTCCCGGGTCCGATACCGATCGCTGCCGGCACCCAGGGCCCCGATGGTCCGATCGATCTCGTCCTGAACGGCGGCCAGGGACGAGCCACGGTTCCTGCGCCCGGCGATGTTGAGCACCCAGTAGTCGTGCGAGGACATCTCGGTGGAGCTCCAGCGGACGGGTCGCCACAGATCGGCCCGGCCGCCGACCAGCACCTCCGGCGGATCGAACGCCGGATCGACCACGCCTACCACGACGGCCGGCGAGCCGTCGACTCGGATGGTCTTCCCCACGATCTCCTCGTCGCCCGCCCATTCGGTCCGCCAGGCACGACCGTCCAGCACCACGACGTCGGCGGCGGCGAAGTCCTCGTCGGAAAGGAGCCGGCCACGGACGGCGCGCGCACCGAGGAGGTCGAAGAAGTCCCGTGTGACCTCGCCCACCGTCATCAGCCGGGGGTGTCCCCCGCGGACCACGTTCACTTCCCGAGGGTGGGCGCCGGCCCACTCCTCCACCGTGGACGACGCCGCGAGCGCCTGGAAGAAGGGACCGGAGTGGGATCCGTTCTCGATGAAGACCAGCCGATCGGCTTCGGGATACGGGAGCGGCCGCAGCAGGACGTGGTCCACGAGGGTGAAGATCGTGGTCACCGCGCCCACTCCCACCGCCACCAGCGCGACGGTCGTCGCTGTGAAGGTCGGCGTCTTCGCCAGGGTCCGCAGGGCGTACCGGAAGTCTCGCAGGAAACCCATCCCCCCTCCTCTCGTCGTCGACCGTCCGGGCGCCTTCAGCGCGCCGATGAACTCCAGCCACTCGAGCACCCACACCCAGGCCAGACGCCCGAAACACCGAACCCCCAGCGCGATCCGATCCGGGGCATCCGTCGTCTCAGACCAGAGCGCCGTGAACGCGTCCACCAGGTCGTCGCGGTAGTCACCCAGGTCCGGTGGGAGAAGGCTCGCCGCCAGGGCGAAGGCCCGCACGATCCAGGGAGCCCGGCGACTCACGGAGCGCCGCTACGCCTGTTCGCCCACGGCCGGTCGCGCATGGTCGAGCAGGCGTTGCAGGCGCCCGAGCTCGGCGACCAGCACGTCGCGGCCGGAAGGCGTGATGGCGTGGGTCCGCCGGCGGCCCGAGTCTCCCTCCAGGTCCTCGAGCCATCCCAGCGAGCGCATGCGCCGGAGGGACCGGTAGAGGTTGGCGGGGTCGAGAAGCACCCCCGACTCGGATCGGGCTTCCACCGCCTTGATGATGCCGTACCCGTGCATCGGACCCTCCGCCAGGACCGCGAGGATCAGCAGGTCTCTCGGAGCGAGCGGGAGGTGTTCGGTGGGGTCCATGACTTTATCTGTAGAGTGACTGACTGTCAGACTACAGATAACACCGAGTCGGCGGTTCGGGAAGGGCTCGCGTGCGGCGGAGGGTCCCGCGGTCGCGGTCCCCCGCCTCGCGCGCCCAGCGCGCGCGTGCCATCTTGGGCCGCGGCAGAGAGGCGGGAGCGTCTGGTAGCCTTCCGGAGGAGGCCGCTGGGTGGCTGTGTTTCGTGGGGTCGCGGTGGTGGTGGGGCTGCTCACTCTGGTTCGGTCGGTGCTCCGGGCGAGCCGGGGACCCGGATTCCCCCTCTTCGTCCTCCTCCGGCCCTGGCTCGAGGCTCCCCGCGCCGGACCCCTGGCCGTGGGTGTCCTGGCCGGACTCGCCAGCGTCCTGCTCGTGCCGCTCGGAGCGAGCCTGTGGGGAGCGGCCCGGATCCACCCGTCCGCCTCGCTCGGCCTCGCCTGGGGCGGGCTCGCGGCGGCTTCCCTCTTGTTGAAGGCCGCCTTCGTCTTCTTCGAAGAGGTCGTCTACCGGGGCAGCCTCTGCACCGAGCTCGAACGGTCCACCTCCGCGCTGGTCGCGGTCGTGGCGAGCGCCGCGCTGTTCTCCCTGGCCCACGCCGGCCGTTCTCCCCTCGGGCTCGCGATCCTGTGGCTCGACGGCCTCGGGTTCGCCGCGGCGTTCTTGACCCTGGGGAGCTTGTGGATGCCCCTCGCCTGGCATCTCTCGAAGAACGTCGCGGTCTGGGCGCTCTACGGAGGCACGGTCGAGCTCACCTCGGGGCCACTCCGCGTGGAGGTGACCGACTCCGCCTGGTTCTTCGGATCTCCCGAGGGCCCCGGAGTCGGGGACCTGCTCGTCACCTGCGTGGTACTCGCGTCGGTGCTCTGGTATCTGCGCCGGGCGCGGCGGTCCGGGGGCCAGACGGCAGGGAAGAGGTCCGCGGTCCCACCGACGTCGGCGCGCGGGTAGCCGGCAGGGGGGGCTGGCGGGACGGTCGCGGCGGGCGGCCGCGCCCCCCCGCGATGAGTATGTAATCCTTTGAAGGACAACGATGTAAGCCTCCCGTCTTCGCCTTCGTCGTGGTCGCGATACCGTTATGTTTGAGGTGGGTGGGGATGCGGCTGTGCAGGGGTGTCGGTCACGCGCTCAGAGCGCATTCCGGGAGGTGAACGATGGACGCCCGGGCGGTGCCGTGGAGTGAAATCGACGACTCCGAGTCGGCCAACGAGAGCTTCAAGCGTGCCTCCGAGAGCTGGCTCTGGAGCGCCTTCATTCTCGCAACCGTGCTCCACTTCTGCCTGTTCGTCTTCTGGCCGTCGATGACGGCCCAGGACCTGTCCTTCAACTCGTCCGAGATCGAGGCCATCGCGCTTCCCCCGGAGATCGAGATCCCGGCGGCTCCCGAGACGATCGCGAGACCCGCGACCCCGGTGATCTCGGACCTGGAGATCGACCCGGACATCACCATCGCGCCTACGACCTTCCTGGAGAACCCGGTCGAGCGGCTGCCGGAGCCCAGGGTCTCCGAGGAGGAAGCGGAGCAGCTGGATCTGGCCGCCGTCCCGGTCTTCACGCCCTACACGGTGGCCCCCGCGCTGGTGAACCGGGACGAAATCGCGCGGCTGCTGACGGTTCGGTATCCTCCGCTCCTCCGCCAGGCGGGGATCGGCGGTACGGTGCGCGTCCACGTCTTCATCGACGAGGAGGGACGGGTGCAGAACGCCATCATCGCCGCAACCTCGAACTACCCACGCCTGGACGAGGCCGCGCTGGAGGTGGCGGGGGAGATGCGCTTCTCACCGGCCTTCAACCGGGACCGGAAGGTGCCCGTCTGGATCTCGATCCCGGTGGTGTTCGAAGTCCGGTAGGCGCCGGTGGCGCGAGGCGCTCGCACGCTCCATCCTGAGTCCCGACGGTCGCGCACACGAGATGGGGCAGCGGGCCGCCCGGGGCGGCCAGAAGGCCGCCCCGACCCCACACTAGCTGGTCGTGCCCCCCGACAGGACGAAGAACGCGACGAGGGCGGCGGCCACGGTCAGTGCGGCCCAGACCACGGGACTCGCCCACGGAGCGCGGAGCTCCCGGCGGATCTCGCTCTGCTTGTGTGGATTCAGGGCGATGGCCATGTGGCCCCCCTCGTCCTTCTTGCCCTCGATGAGGCGATCCTGGAGAAGGCGGTTCACCGCCATCTGGTACTTCTCGGGCTCCCGGTCGAAGCCCGAAAGGTCCGAGGGGCGGGTGAAGGGATCGCGGCCGGTGGGCGCGTCGGTTCGGGAGAGCTGCCGGAGAATGTCCTTGCGCGGCGACATGATCGTCGGGGCTTGAGCGTGGATGGATCCTGTGACTCCACGCCCTACGTAGGCACCCCTCCGAAGGTTGCAGATCACCGGGCCGGCCCTTCCCGGGGGCGGCGGTCACCCCGGCGCCGCGGGCGACCCGACCGAGGCGTTCGGCCGCTCGACGCGCCGAAGCGAGGAGAAGATCGAAGATGGAGTCGAAACGGAGGAGGCACCCATCGGTGACCGTCGGCCACGTCGAGCCCCTGCGGCCCGGCGGGCTCGTCCTGTTGTTCGGAGTGCCCACCGTCCTCAACGCGGTGGCGTGCCTCGTGGCCATCCCCTTGCTGGACGCATGGGGCCGGCTCCCCATCGAGGTCTCCTACTTCCTCAGCGTCGGTCTACTGGTGCTGGCGCCGATGTTCGTGGGGGCTCTCGTGCTGAGTGGGAGGGAAGCGGGGTCGTACCGGCTATCGGTGTTCCTCCCCCGCATGCGCGTGCGGCGGATCCGTTCCACGGACTGGACCTGGATCGCGGCGTCGTTCGCCGGACTCTCCCTCGCATCGTTCCTCATCGCGCGGATCCTCATGCCACGGCTCGGCATGGACGCCAAGCCTTTTTTCTTCCGGGACATGCCGCTGGGCCGGGAGCAGATGTGGCTTCTCGCGGTCTGGCCGGTCTTCTTCTTCTTCAACATCTTCGGGGAGGAGTTCCTCTGGAGGGGCTACATCCAGCCCCGGCAGGAGCTGCTCACCGGAAGGTGGACCTGGCTGGTCCACGGCCTGCTCTGGGCCCTCTGGCACACGCCCATGGGTCTCGACCTCATCGTGGCGTCGCTGCCCATCTTCTTCATTCTGCCGGCGATGGTCCAGATCACGGAGAACACGAGCACCGCGATCGTCGTCCACGCCGCCTTCGGCGCGTTCGGTTTCCTGGCTCTGGCGCTCGGACTCCTTCGCTAGCAGGTCGAGAGGCCTACTCCCCCGTGACGCCCGCGTCCACGTCCCCGCCGGCGCTCCGCAGCAGCAGGACCAGGGGCACCGAGAAGAGGAACAGGAGCGTCACCAGCGCGAACACGTGGTTGTACGCCAGTACCGCGGCCTGCCGGGTCAGCTTCCCGCGAAGGAGGGCCAACGCCTGGAG
Organism: Gemmatimonadota bacterium; assembly: GCA_050050315.1. GTDB lineage: Bacteria > Gemmatimonadota > Gemmatimonadetes > Longimicrobiales > Gaopeijiaceae > JASFUL01. Next base: position 2,308 of record JASFUL010000043.1, on the reverse strand, counting down.
CCTGGCGGTGGCGAGGTCTCCACCCCGCTGCATCATCCCCACCGTCGCCGCGCCCAGGAAGCCCCGGACGCCGGGGTCGAACCGGGTCAGGTGCTCGCCCAGGACGGCCTGGTAGCGACCGACGGAGCGGGAGAGCACGGTGGCCGAAGACGCGATCCCCACGCTACCGAAGACCTGCCGCACCACGTTGTAGAGGCCGGTGGCCTGCGTCATCTTCGGTCGGGGAATGGTGGCGAGCGCTGCCGTGCTGAGGGCCACGAAGATGAGGGCGAAGCCGACTCCCTGCCACATCTGGGGCCAGAAGATGTCCCAGAAACCCACTTCGAGGGTGAGCCGCGAGAGCTCCCAGAACGAGTAGGCGCTCACCAGGAGTCCCGAACCCACGAGGACCTTGGGGCCGAGGCGGTTGTACACCCGGCCCCCCAGGGGCATGACCACCGCCATGGCCAGGCTCCGGGGGATGAGGGCCTCGCCCGAGAGCATGGCGCTGTAGCCTAGGAGGTTCTGGAGGAAGAGAGGCAGCAGGAAGAGGGTCCCGTACAGGCCCATCCCCAGGATGCCCCCGATGGCCGTGGCCGAGGTGAAGGAGCGGTCCTTCAGGATGCGGAGGTTGACCGCCGGCCGGTCCGCGCGTAGCTCCTGCGCGACGAACAGGAGCAGGCCCAGAGCCGACGCCAGGGCGAGAGCCACGATGTAGCCCGACTGGAACCAGTCCTCGCGCTGACCGTCCTCCAGCATGAGCTGGAGGGCCCCCAACCCCCCGGCCAGGAGCGCCAGGCCGAGCCAGTCGATGCGTCCCTTGCGCCGCTCCAGGTACGGGGGATCGTGGATGAAGCGCGTGACCAGGAGCACGTTCACGATGCCCACAGGCACGTTCACGTAGAACACCCAGGGCCACGACCAGTTGTCGGTGATCCACCCGCCGAGGGTCGGGCCCACGGCCGGGGCGACGACCACCCCCATCCCGTAGATTCCCATGGCCATCGCCTGTTCGGCCGGGGGAAAGGTCTCCCGCAGGATGGCCTGGGAGACGGTCATGACGACCCCACCGCCGAAGCCCTGGAGGACGCGGAAGAGCACGACGAGCGGGAGAGTGCGTGCCAGGCCGCACGCCATGGAGGCCAGCGTGAAGAGCGCCACGCTGAACATGTAGAAGTTCTTGCGCCCGAAGCGCTCCGCCAGGAGCGCGGTGATGGGCATGACGATGACCTGGGCCAGGATGTAGCCGGTCACCACCCACGCGATCTCCTCCACCGAGGCACCCAGCGTCCCGGTCATGGAGGGGATCGCCACGTTGACGATGCTCGTGTCGAGCACCGCCATGATCGTTCCGGTCAGGACGGTGCCCGCCACGACCCACTTGTGGGCCGCGTCGGGATTCGTGCGGACCCCGGCCGCCGCGGGTCGGTGGCCTGCGTCCGATCCGCTCGCCCCGGAGGCGGAAGGGGCTCGAGCCACCGCGTCAGCCCGTGCTCACGTCGACGACGACCGACATCCCGGGACGAAGGGGCCGCTCGACACCACAGTCCTCGGTGATCCGGATGCGCACCGGGACCCGCTGGACCACCTTGGTGAAGTTCCCCGTGGCGTTGTCCGGCGGAATGAGGGCGAACTGCGAACCGGTCGCGCCGCTGATGCTCTCGACCTCTCCGTGGGCGCGGCAGCCCTCGTAGGCGTCCACCTCGAACTCCACGAGCTCACCGGAGCGGATCTCGTGGAGCTGCGTCTCCTTGAAGTTGGCGGTCACGAACATCCCCGAGTCGGCCACGACGGTAAAGAGGGCCTGGCCCGGTTGGAGGAGCTGTCCGGGCTCCACCGAGCGCCGGGAGACGAGGCCCGACACGGGCGCCTCGATGCGGGCGTAGGAGAGCTGGAGGCGGGCCTGCTCCAGCGCGACCCGGGCGGCGTCCAGGCGCGCCCGGGCCTCCCGGAGGCCCGCCCGGGCCGTCGCGATGCCGGCGTCGGCCGCCGAACGTTGCTCCTCCAGCGAGTGCACCTGGGCCCGCGCCCCCAGCGCGGCGGCCAGGGCCGCGTCGAGCTGCTGCCGGGAAACGATCTGCTTGTCGGCGAGGCCCCGGATGCGCTCGAGGTCCTTTTCGGCCCGCGTCAGATTGGCGCGGGCCGCCTCGAGTCGGGCCGAAAGCGCCGCCCGCTCGCGTCGCGCCTGCTCCAGGCGCGCCTGGGCCTGCCCGGGCTCGCCGTCCGTGCTCACTGCGGCCCGGGCCGCCTCCAGGGCGGCCGCGGCCCGGTCCACGTGCTGCTGGAGCTCCGACGCGTCCAGGAGAACCAGGACGTCTCCCTTTTCGAC